>NZ_JANLWO010000065.1:0-2165 GCF_031364565.1 Chamaesiphon sp. OTE_20_metabat_361 | reverse complement strand
CGGAGTCACCTTATTTGACGGTGGGCAAGTCTTTGGCAGCCACTTTGAGAACGGCGACATCTGTGACTCGATCGATTCCCACGACTTTACCTGCTAATACGCGCCCATTTTGGAGTGTAACTTTGACTCGATCGGTACCATCGACGACATGAGCATTGGTGACGATGCGACCGTCAGCACTCAGGATTAAGCCCGAACCCGTGCCTTTTTCGGTTCGTTCGCGGAGCGTCCGCCTTGCGGAATCGGCTGTAGTGGATTTGTCGATCGACCGATCGCTCGTGGGGTTTTGACTGACTGACTCGGTGGCATCGACTTTGACGACGGCGGGGCTGACTTTTGCCACTACTGTGGTGATAAAGTTATCGTTGTCGGTCTGGATTGCCTGGGAGAAAATTGGTAAAGTTGCACCGGGCGGTGGGTTGAGAGCGGCAGCAGTGGTCTGCAATGGTAATTGTGAGCGTTGTTGCTGCCATAAATAGTTACCCAAAACCGCACCAGTGAGGCTACCAACGATGACTAAAAGCGTCCCTATGGAGAATTTTCGGTGCCGGATACCCATAGCGATCGGATAACAAATAGATATACCTAAATTCTCGCTCCAATCGCATAAATACTCAAGCTCTCAGCCGTTTGGCGGATCTCCTAGTTAGGAAATCGATCGCTCACAACTCACCTCTAATTATCGCGATCGCGATGGTGAGTAACAGACAGCCAATTAAAGCAATGCCCAGCATCAATAACGCAAACAGTTCGCCCCCAGAGAGCGGTCGATCGGTCGGATCGAGATAGGCAGAGGAGCGATACTTGTCGGGACGGGAGGCTAACGGCTGAAATGTGGACGGAGATTGGACGACAAAGAGCCGTGAATAGCCGATCTCTAAATCGTATGTCAAGCGGCGTTCGGGGTGGCTGATGGTCGCGTAAGCCTCATTTAAGGATTGAAATTTGACGGTGGCGACGGCGGTAGCCAGACTGGTAGTATCGGGATGGTACTTTTTGCTCATCTCCCGATAAGCACGCCGAATCTCGATCGCGGATGCGCTGGGATGGATGCCCAATAAATCGTAGTAAGTTTGCTGCTGTTTGCTATTCACCAGACAAGATTTGAGTAGTTAGCTAAAGTTACTGGCGATGCTCTCGCGGTGCAAATCCGCTGGAGAATTGCGACTGATAAAATAGCCCGCAAATACTCGCCAATAATAACCAAGCTAACGTATTTAAGCGCAGATCTGGGAGTGTCACATCAGTCATGTTAAAGGCGATAAACCCGCCAAAGGCCATCAAATAGGTGAAAAATATCGTCCGCGAGTGCCGCCATTCGATCGGAAAATCGAGAAATAACCGCGTCCCACAGGTGACGATCCAGCCGACGATGCCTACTAGGCAGATCGTCGCGGGTAGTCCCAAACTAGCGCTGAGCATGACTACTACGTTATGGGGCTGCGGTACCCAGATCTGACTGTAGGCTTGATAGAGATTGCCAAAACTTTGCATTCCCCAGCCTGTGAGCGGACGTTCTTGGATTAGTTTCCCAGCAAATTTAAACTGGGCGACTCGCGTCAGCGCGTCAGGACGATTTGGATACATCTCGTCGGTAATTCGCGCCCAAAAGTAGCGGGGGACGATCGCGCGCAGAGGTTCTTTGAGTGGCGATGGTGCGTATGCCGAACTAAAAATTACCGCCATCAGCGCTGCTACTAATCCTAAAATTCCGTACCAAGATTGATAAGCCGCAAAGACTAGCATACTCGCGATCGCGACACCCCAAGCCGATCGCGAACTAGTCAGAATCAGGGCACCGCCACCCAAGAGCAGCAAGCTACTCAGATAAATTAACTTTGGCGATTTCCAGATCGGCGCTGGGGTTAACTTAGCTGACACATCCCTATCCCGCCGCCGCTCCCAAGTATCCACCCATAAGCCCAAGCCAAAGATAAATATCATCTGTAAGTATTCGGCAAAGCCAGTCGCATAGCCAAATAATGAGGACATCCGCCCGAGCGGATTACCGCCGGGATGCAGCCCAAAAATCTGAATCGGACTGCCCATGACACTCAGAGCGCCGCCCCATCCCAGCCACAATTCCCCATATCCAAGTAAAATAACTGGAATCGCCGAAAGCAGAAAAATCCACGTCAATTGTCTTAACTGCTCTAGGGTTTGGA
>NZ_JANLWO010000059.1:0-3377 GCF_031364565.1 Chamaesiphon sp. OTE_20_metabat_361 | reverse complement strand
GTTGCACTTTGATGAATCATACCCAAATCCAGCAACGCCTAATTGCCTAATTGTATAGATCTGTAGGTTGAGTTGAAGTAGATCTGTAGGTTGGGTTGAAGAATGAAACCCAACACACCCAACCAAAGATCCGGAGGCTGGGGTGAAAACACCCAACACACTCAACCAAAGACTCGCGATCGCTTGTTTATTCTTCGGCACGGATACCTGTGAAATATTCGGGTTCGTTACCGGGGATCCACTTGATGTTGCAGCCGATACTGGGGCGTTGATTGGGATCGACATCCTTGCCAGCTAGGAGTGATTCGATCGCGGTGCGGAGATCTTTGCCTGTGACTGGTTGACCGTTAGACGGGCGACTGTCATCTAATTGACCGCGATAGGCTAAGTGACGATCGCGATCGAATAAAAAGAAATCTGGCGTGCAGGCAGCCATATACACTTTCGCCACGGTTTGACTGGCATCGCAGCAGAGGGGGAAATTAAACCCTTGGGAGTGGGCTAAAGCCTGTAAATGTTCTGGAGCATCATCGGGATACTTTTCGATGTCATTGGGGCTAATTCCGACGATCCCTAGACCTCGATCGGCATAGTCTATGCCAATTTGTGCTAGTTGGGCTTGAACGTGCTTGACAAACGGGCAATGAACGGAAATAAACATCACCAGCAATGCGGGTTTCTCGGCAAAAGTAGCTAACGAAATCGGCGCGCCACTGACAACATCCGTCAGGTGGAAATCGGGCGCACTCACGCCTAGTGGGAGCATTGTCGAGGCAGTTCTAACCATAAAATTAGGGATTGAGTGTTTAGTAGTAGGTGTAGCGGGATTTGGTTTGACAATTACACTTTGAATATTCGTCGAGCGACTGACAATCCGATCGCAGCTTCATTGTATATCTCAAATTATCGACTAGAATTACCCGCTCAGCCTACATCCTAACCCCTAACCCCGGTTTTTATACAGCGGGATGAGCGACTGAAGTAATCCATTTGCAGCCTTGCCATACTCTTCTAGCTCGACGAGCAACTCGACGGCATAAGTCATGCTTTCCTCAAGTTGGGGCATGGTGGTATAGGCTTTTAAGACATCTGATAACAGATCGTCGAGGTGATATTCTCGCATCGTCGCGACAGATTGGGTGCCAAAATTAAACTCTGGTCGTAGCATGACCAAGAGGATAATTTTTGCCCGCAGCGGATTGGCATAAGTCATTACAGTTTGCCGGAGCGTAAACGGATCGTACTCTGGTACTTCATCAGATGGTGCTTCTTGGCTGGGTTCGGCACCATTGGATTGACTGTTACCTGCTGACCAATCTGGATTGTAATAAGTTTCATACGCCGATTCATCGACATCTTCATCGATCGAGGCTCGATCGTCGAATTGTTGGGTGGCGAGTGGCGCATAGGCTCGCTCCAGCGCGGCGGGAACGCAGGCTTGGGTGGGTACTGGGGCATATGCACGTTCGAGCGCCGAAGGGATGCCCTGACTGGGTAATTGAGTCGGTTCTGGCGCGTAGGCACGTTGGATGGCGGAGGGGACACCGCGACCGCTTGTGGCGCTGGTGGGTTCGGGATCTGGCATCCGCGCCGCAGGTGGCGGTGATTGGGGTCTACCGACGTGTTCTTGACGAAATTCTGGATATAATTGCCCGATCGCCAGATAGATTACTTTGGCGATTTCAATATATTGTTTGGGTTTATTGACTGTTTTAATTAGATTTTGTAATAAGACTCTAAACAGATCGAGAGTCTGATTTTCTCTGACGATCTGTTCGATGAGATATTGAAAATTAATTGAGTCTAAATAATCTGTATCCTTCTCCCACCTGCTGGTACATAGGCAATACAGCATTTTTTTAATCCGAACTGCCTCTTGATGTCTATCTAGGTAGTTAACGACTTGTTGCAGTAGATTTGGGTCATTAATCCTCATGAGGTTAACCAGTTTTTATCTAAGTTTGAGTAGAGCGATGTCATCGAAGAAAGTTGTGTGCGCTCTCTGCCGTTCTAGCTGGAATGACCCAATTTGAGGCGGGAAGCGAGACGAGTGTATTGCCGAATGTAGATTTGTCGTAGTGCAACGGCAGCAGTGCCGACGCATCGCGGATCTACAGCCATCTTTATCCTGACAACTTCTCATATTGTTCCCCCCCAAGCTGCATCGCTAACTCATAACTTAGATTTAGTTGGGACGATCGATCGCCGCAAGCGATCGTTAGGCTTTAGTTTTAGCTACTTTCTCCAAATTGCTGCGATCGATCCTGACATTTAGTTGACTATCCTCACCACCACTGAGCGAACGCGTTACTTCACCTAATACTAGTGGCTCAGAAATCCCCGGACGCGGATGAATCACTGTCCGGGCGCGCACTTTGAGTTGTCGATCGACCGAACCCGAACGACCGTAAGAGTATAAATCCGCCGCCGCTTGACGCAATGTAGCATCCAATCCGGTTTCGCTAATTGGCGTCTTGACGGCGATCGTCGCCCGATCGCTACCATTATCATAAATTAAGGAGTAATGCTGTGCGCCAGGGACGTTGGTATGGACGATCGGGACGAGGCTCAATGCAAATAAACCCGCAGTCAATACGCCCATAAATCCGGTCGCACCTACGAGTCGATACTTAAATCCCCATTTGAGGACTAAAGCCAAAATCGTCACTACAGCAAAAGCTAGTGTTACAATTCCCGACCATTGGCAGTATTTGAGAAATTCGGCAGTTGAAATCATTGGATAGTGGATCGTGGATAGTGAATGGTGGATAGTGAATAGTGAATGGTGAATAGTCGATAATTTAAAGTATTTGATGTTCGGATAGTTTTCAACTATCTCGAACAAGTGCTTATCTTGGGCAAAGCCCAACAACGCACTATCCACGATCCACTATTCACTAAAAAATTAGCTACTCGGCTTCGTTGGTGACAAAATCGGCGAGTTTGGCTTCGCCTGTCATTTGGAGGGCGGCTTTGAGGGTATGCCAGCCGAGGTTGGCACATTTGATCCGCACTGGAAATTGAGCGACGCCTTTCATGACGTTGAGTTTGCGTTGCTCTTTGGGAAATTCCGTTTCCCCTTTCATCATGCCTTGAAAAATACCAACTAATTCTAAAGCTTCATCGATCGTTTTACCCACGACGGCTCCCGCCATCAGATCGACCGACGCTAGGGCAATCGCGCACCCTTCACCTTCAAATTTGACATCGGTGACGCGCTCGCTGCTCGCATCTAACTGGAGCGTCAATTCGATCGTATCGCCACAAGAGGGATTGTGCCCTTTCTGATACCGATCGATCGGATCGGTTTTACCTTTGTGCTTGGGCTTTTTGTAGTGTTCGAGGATGACCTGTTGGTACAGATCTCGCAAATTGGT
>NZ_JANLWO010000018.1:0-3432 GCF_031364565.1 Chamaesiphon sp. OTE_20_metabat_361 | reverse complement strand
GATTGCAAAGTGTCGCTCAGTCGCACGCGATCGATCTCCCGATCGACGTTACCAAAATAAGCTAATGTCGTATGGGCGGTAAAATAATATTGCTGCTCGATCCCGAGGGAAATCAAGCTCGAATTTTGGTAAATCGCGCGCCGGAACGCAATAATCCGGTTGTAGCTGTACTCATCCTTGGGTACTAAACTTACTTCGATGGCGCGGGGGCGGACAGTTAAGCCCATAATTTGCCAGCGAATCGGAGTAGTTTCAACGATAGATTCTTGATAGATTTTAAAACTATCTTCGATCCGATCGCGCAATTGACTCTCAAAATCCGGATTGGCGGCGACTACCGTCCGATAAGCACTATCCCAAATCAAATCAGCTAAAGTGAAGTGAAAACTTGCCGGATCGACTAGCACCAATAAATCCGGTTCTAATTTCTCGATCAGTTGCTGTTGACATGCTGCTAAATCTTGAAATACAGCACTATTTACCGGATCTTCTGCCCCTGGTGGTGTAATTGCTGAATACCCTGGAAACGTTACAGGTTGCCGAGTGCCATCCTCTTTCAACCTGAACTTAGGCGATTCTTGGATATTTTTGACCTGAGATTCATAGGTGGCGGGTAGGGTCATTTTTGCCACGCGGTTGAGATAAGTATGATAGGACTCGTCCACTCGCGATCGCCTCCTTGCCTGTGATATTTGTTAACATTTTGGTAATGTCACTTACCTAAAAATACACATACACTGTTTCCCATCCTCACAATCGCCGATCTTGGCAATTATTGACATTGAAGTCGAGTAGAAAGCAGGTAAAATGTGCGGTTCATTATTAAGCTTAGCACTCGATCCTCTGATTATTATGACTCCAAAGGATAAGTTCGCAAGCTGAGTCTCGATTTTAGTCTTAACTCACGCGTGGCAATCGGTGCTTGAAGCCACATAATATCTCCCAGGAGATCGTCCCAAGCTCATTTGCCCAGTCATCGGCGGTAATCTCAATCGTGCCGTCTCGTCCTAGAATGGTGACGATCTCGCCGACTTGGAGATCGGGAATCTGACTGACATCGAGGACGATCCGATCCATCGTAATCGAGCCGATTTGCGGTACCAAGCAACCCCTAAGCGCTACCTGCATCCGATTTGACAAGCGACGGGGTACCCCGTCAGCATAACCAATTTCGACTACGGCGATCTGCATATCCCGATCGGCAATAAACCGATGCCCATAGCTGACTCCCGTCCCTGCCGCGATTTCCTTAATTTGGGAGATCCTGGCTTTGACGCTCAGGACGGGCTGAAGTGAGATTTTTGGCTGTAAATGCGGGGCTGGGTAGAGTCCGTACAAACTCAGTCCCGGTCGGACTAAATTATAGTGCGATCGATCGCTAACTAGAATCCCGGCAGAATTTGCTAGATGTAGCAGCGGGATAGTGTATCCAGCCGCCCCAATCGCCGCAATCGCCCGATCGAACCTGGCAATTTGTAGTTCCATCACCGTCGGATCGAGGTCATCAGCGGTAGCTAAATGCGAGTACAAGCTACCAATCCGTAAATATGGCAAACTTGCCACTTCACGATAAAAAGCGACTGCCTGCTGCCAATCTGCCCCCAATCTCGACATTCCCGTATCGAGCTTGAGATGGACGGTTAGAGGTAAACTGGGCGCTAGCTTCGCAATCGCTTTCGAGAGTAAAATTGCTTGCTCGATCGTGCAAATTGTCGGCTGTAATCCCCACTTGGCGATCGCTTGTGCCTGGACGTTGGTGTTTACCGCACCTAAAATCAAAATTGGGGCAACTATGCCCGCAGATCTCAGTTCGATCCCTTCAGTTACCGTCGCCACAGCCAACCATTCCACATTCTCGGCGATAATTGTGCGGGCGATTTCGATCGCGCCATGCCCATAGCCATCGGCTTTGACTACCGCCATTATCTGAGTATCTGGTGCTAATAAGCTGCGAATTTGGCGGACGTTATGCGCCAGTGCGGCTAAGTCAATTTCGACCCAAGCCCGCTGCCGATCCCAATCAGTGTCTTCAAGAGCGGGGCGTTGCGGTAGTTGCTCGGGGTGAGAATCGTTCATATGATGCGATCGTCTCAATGCTGCTAACTGGCAGTTATTATAGTTGTCTAGATATTAACACCAGATTTCGATCTCCGTAGTCAAACAAATTCATCATGAACACGATCGCCAGTGCCAGTATCGGTCTGATTTTGTCAAGTTACTGCCTAGTGGGGACAGCAGTAGCCGCAGGGAGCGTAAAAGCCAAATGTCCGTTCAAAGGCTATATTCACCCGATCGGTGTTTTATCTGTACGTGAAAGTATCGGCGATAATTCCACCTACGGTTTTAGTTAGAATTAGGAGGTATTCTTCCTCCTAAACTCTAAATCATGGCAACGACTATCCTAGGTAATACTGGCATTGAAGTTACACCGCTCGGATTTGGTACCTGGGCTTGGGGCGATTCGCTGTTTTGGGGATATGGCAAAGATTATGGCGAACTTGAGCTGCGACTGGCTTTTCAAGCTGCAATAAGTAAAGGCATTACCTTCTTTGATACCGCCGAGGTTTACGGATTGGGTAAGTCAGAGGAATTACTAGGGAAATTTATCAAAGAAACCCGCGCGACTACCCAGATGGCAACAAAATACGCGCCCCTGCCGTGGCGGTTCCGAAAGGAAGATGTTGCCGATGCCGTGACTGCTAGTTTGAAACGCTTGAAGATGCCCTCGATCGATCTGTATCAAGTCCATTTTCCGGCTCCTTCATTTTTAAGTCAAGAAGGCTTGATGAATGCCCTCGCTGACGAGGTGGAGCAAGGGCGAGTTAAGTCTGTTGGCGTGAGTAACTATAGTGCCGAACAACTCCGCGAAGCGCATCGTTTGCTAGCGCGGCGCGGTGTGCCTTTGGCAGTAAATCAAATGCGGTATTCGCTCATCACCCGCGAAATCGAGACGAATGGGGTACTCGCAACGGCGCGGGAATTGGGAGTGACGATTTTGGCGTATAGCCCCCTGGCTCAAGGCTTACTCACAGGCAAGTATACTGCCAGCAATCCGCCTACTGGTGCAAGAATTATGGACAAACGGTTTCAGTCGGCTGGTTTAATGAAACTACAACCCGTCTTCAATAAGCTCAATGAGCTGGGCGAGAAATACTCCAAAACTCCAGCTCAGGTAGCTCTCAACTGGCTGATCTGTCAGCCCGGTGTCATTCCCATCCCAGGGATTAAAACTGCCGCTCAAGTCGATCAAAATGCTGGCGCTTTGGGTTGGGAATTGACAGTCGATGAAATTAGCGAGTTGCGCTATCTAGGGTAATACCAAATTAAGTTTTAGGTTGGGTTGAGGAATGAAACCCAACATCCCCGTCGCCCTCACCCCGCCCTCGCCTCCGGCTCCGGCTCCCCTCTCCCAAGCTTGGGAGAGGGGTTGGG
>NZ_JANLWO010000882.1:0-3398 GCF_031364565.1 Chamaesiphon sp. OTE_20_metabat_361 | reverse complement strand
CCACTATCCACTATCCACTATCCACTATCCACTTCATACTGCTGGTAACTGAATCACAAGCGTCGAACAAGGTGCGTGATGTAAAACATAATTGCTAGTGCTACCCAACCAGATTTCACTCAACATCGATTTCTGATTTCGTCCCATCACAATTGCACCCGCCGACCAACTTTTGGCGACTTCACAAATCATCCGACCTGCATCACCCAAGTTTTGAGAAATCTCCGCGTCGATGCCAAGCTCTTTTGCTTGCTTGGCATAACCCTGGAGATGTTCGAGTCCTTGGCGTTCGGACTCTTTCCATTCCTTAGTATATTGTTCGATCGCTACATCATTGACGATCGGAAACATCCCACCAACTAATGGACTAAAACTAGTCGATGTCAACGGACTCATGACATGTAAAAGTAACACTTTAGCACCGAGTTTTTCTGCCAAAGTCAATCCCGACCCTAAGACTATTTGGGATTCAGCAGAGTTACCAATTGCGATTAAGATTTTGTCAAACATTTTGGTTTTTCCTCATTAATAATATCAAGGTCAATGTCTCATTAATATCGCGTACAGCTAGCTTGCGAGTGTTGGTAACTGAATCACCATGACCGAGCAAGCTGCATGATGTAAAACATAGTTGCTAGTGCTACCAAGAAAAACTTCACTCAACATCGATTTCTGATTTCGCCCCATCACAATTGCATCCGCCGACCAATTTTTGGCGGCTTCACAAATTAGCGGCCCAGAGTCACCGTAGTTCTGCAAAATCTCGGCTCTAATATTACCCTCTTTTGCCCGCTTTGTATAAACCTGAAGCCGTTCGATCCCCAAGCGTTCGTATTCTTTCCATGCCTTGGTGTATCGATCGATCTCCACCTCGTTTATCATCGGTAGAATCCCACCCACTAATGGACTAGGCATATTACTCAAACCGTGCGGCACTATTGGATTGAGGACGTGTAAAAGTAGCAGCTCGGCATCAAGCTTCTGAGCTAGTGCAAACCCTGCGGTAAAGATTTGCTCCGAATCAGGGAGATCGCCAATTGCAACTAAGATTTTTTGCAACATTTAGACCGTACCTCATCAACAACTAATCTAATTTTACACCAGTATTATCGATCGCCATATAAATTTTAATATAATTAAAAAATTTAATCCGATTGTTAAATATTGACAACTTTCTCAGCTTGTAGATCTATAATAGAATTATACTTATACTGACCGATTGCATTCAGCTTCTCGATTTTTAAATGGTGAAGGCTTACCAGTAAGATCTATTGGTAGTAATATCAGCTTGACTAGACGATTAAATATGTCGAATGAAACTATCTCAAATACTAGCTCAATTATTAGTTGAATATACCGATCGACCATTGCCATTATCGGTAGTCCTAAAACAAGTAGGAAATAGTGGATTTGGGACGATCGCGGGGATCTTAACCATGCCCATGCTCATTCCGCTCCCTATCCCCTTACCCGGATTTTCGGCATTAGTTGGAATTGGGATTATCCTGGTCGGCTGTCAATTGGCATTAGGCTACGAAAAACCCTACTTACCTCAGCGAATCGCGCAGATCGAACTATCGCCTGCGGCTTCTCAAAAATTACTCAAAAATATTAATCGGTTGCTTAAACCATTAGAAAAGATGTCCAGACATCGATTTTCGCGGTTTAGTAATAGTGGGTGGGGATATCGAATTACGGGAGCTTGTTTGGCTTGGGACGCGCTATTGATGTCGCTACCGTTACCAATTCCACTTACCAACCTCGTCCCAGCTTATACGATTTTAGTTCTGGCGATCGGGCTGCTAGAATTTGATGGATTATTTATTCTCATCGGCTATGGGATGACTGTGGCGACAACGATCTTCTTTGCCAGTATTGCGGGGACAATTTGGCAATTAGCACATCAGTGGTGGCAAGTTTTAATTCTCAAAATTTAATACTCACAACTTCCTCATATTCATTTGGTTCAATGACTGTGGATGAAGTCAAAGTTAATATAAATTTTTTGACAGCTACATAACCTCTGGTAAATCTTCACAGCTTTATTTAGAGCAATTGACTTGAATAAAAACAATAAGAATTCATATGTGCCCTACCCCAATCTTCTGTCGAAATTGCCGCTTTTTTCAACCCGACGGTCGCGATCGGGGTCGATGCGACAAAATGAATGTTGGTGTCAAAGGTGAATGGAAAGCTTGCCAACTCGCGCTGTTAGCATTTTCTACGTGATGTCAATTCTGAAATTCGATCGCCCTACCTTGCAATTAATTATGAGTACGATAGGTGAGGGATTGACAATAGTCGAACAGCGAAATGATATTAACTCTGTAGCAGTGCGTTTAGATAGAAGGTACGGTATGAGTAGTATTTCGGCTTCAGACACGCTTACAACAGAACTGCATACCGCAAGTGCCGATTTACGTCAGGTCGATCCTCTGGTTGGCCTATTCCGGTTTGTGACGATTGGCGCGATCGTAATTGGTTTAATGGCACTAGCCTGGTCAGTCAACAATCTGTTCGCTTTCATGGCAATTACGGCAATCGCAGGCATCTTTTATGCGTTCTGGATTATCTGTAGTCACGATACGGTTCACTACACCCTCACGGGCTGGCCGTGGTTTGAGACAATTTTGCCCCGTCTGACCACCTGGCCGATGCTCTGGCCCTATGGCACGTATACGCTACTACATCGCTTGCATCACGGCTGGAATGGAATCGACCTGCGCGACCCAGAGCGCGTGCAGTGGACGCAAGCTGAGTACCAACGGGCAAATCCCATCCTGCGCTGGTATGTCTGCCATCAGGGGCTATTAGATATGTTTGTCCTCGGTGGCATCGGGTTGATTTTCAAAACGTCGATCCATGGCTGGAAATTGAGAACTGTACTGCCGCAATTGCAAAGACAGTTCTGGCTCGATCTGATGGGCATACTCACGATCCAATGTGGATTACTGGTATTTTTTAGTCAACGCGGTGAAATCGGTCGCTATCTGCTGTTCTGGCTGATTTTGGAGCGAACGATTGGCGCGATTGCCCAGATGCGCGATCGATTGGAACACTATGGCATGTGGGGACAAACTGGCGGCTATCAATTGACGCAACTCTACGCCTGTCGCAACCTAGACACCTATCCTGGAGTCGGCTGGCTGATGGGCGGACTGAATTATCATGCCGTTCATCATGCGTTCCCAGACATCCCCTTCAATCGCTTGCCCGTGGCATTCGAGCGCATTCAGGAAGTTTTACAACGGAATGGCTTGCCACTGATGCTTCAGGGCAAAGGTTATCTGCACGAAACGATCGAGCTAAGTCGGCATCCTTCGACAATTGGCGCGGTTGACCCTCAAGATATTCGGAATCGACACTACTTGCTGCCACTCTCTCGAACCGAATCAGCG
>NZ_JANLWO010000881.1:0-3946 GCF_031364565.1 Chamaesiphon sp. OTE_20_metabat_361 | reverse complement strand
ACTGATTCTACTCGGTAAATGTGTCGAGCCAGCCGCCCAAATTGCCCCCGCAAACACCTCATTTGGCTATATCACTGCGCCCAAACCACCCCAACCGCAGATCCTCGCCCCACAAGTCAGCTCCAATCTGCGCATCTTAGTCGCCGAAGACAATAAAGTCAACCAAAAAGTCGCCCTCAATCAGCTCAAAAATCTCGGATATACCGCCGATCTCGCCTGTGATGGCGAAGAAGTCCTCGCCAAAATTGCCGTTCGAGACTACGATGTAATTTTAATGGACTGTCATATGCCGCGACTCGATGGCTATGCAGCGACCAAAGAAATTCGGATTCGTGAAGGTAACATGCGACATACCGCCATCGTCGCTTTGACAGCCAGTGCCATGAAGGAAGATCGCGAGTTAGCCATGTTAGCTGGGATGGATGACTTTTTATCCAAACCCGTTCGCAAAGACGAACTTTCAGCCAAGATTACTCATTGGACGCAAGAATTGTGGCAACCACCGCCGGAAACGATTGCCATCTCTGTAGATAGCAACTCAGATGCAGCCCGTTCGGATTTGAGCGCGCCGTCAACACACAGCGATGGTACGCTCGGGGCTTCAGTAGATATAGACTACCTCCGGCGCATCTCCGAGGGCGATCTGGATTTCGAGCGCCAGATCCTGCAAGTCTTTGTCGAAAATACCCAAGCACAACTACGCCAGATCCATGTCGCAATTGCCAACCATGACTCAGCCACGATCGAACATCTCCTCCACACGATCGAAAGCGCTAGTGCCAATGTCGGCGCTGTAGCGATCCAAGAATTAATCGGTCGATTAGATAAAATTTTTACCAACAATCTTTTCGACGATTGCACCTTAACATCACCAGCAGCCATCTATCCTCTCCTCGACGAGATCGAGTATCTCACCACTGCGATCTCCCAAATGCACCAACCCCAAATTCATCTTGGGGAAAAGATGTAGGCAAAAGTTGTTCGATCGAGACAAAATAGGGAATAAGCGCAAAAACAAGCATCGCTCTGCGCTTGACATTGATGGTGAGCGAAATTATTTCCTCAAAAAACCTGCGCGACGGGCACAGCTAAAGCTGTTCGCAACTCCTGCAATAATGACTCCAAAAACATTAAGTCATTCGTCAAATCCGCAATTTCATCCTCAGACAACATTTCTGAATCCGATTGACTGTGATATGCTGCAATCCGAAATTCTAATGCTTCCGCGATCGATCTCATCGCTTTTGGAGATAAATTCATCATCATCATTTTTCTCAACTTATTTTGTAAAACTGCTCGCCAAGTGACTGTAACGCCTGTCGATATTCATCCAATGGCATTGAATAGCTTGGTTCCCATAGCCAATGATCTCCATAATCATTTACAACTCGCAGCTCGCTCGGAATCTCAGCTTCTCGATCGAGCTTCCACCAGTTTCTACCGTTCCCCCGGACAGAGAATGTCGAAATACCACCTGAATTTGCAGCTACCCATATTTTATCGCCATCCTCGTACAGATCGATATCCTTAGCTCGAATATGCTCCAACCTAGCAGAAACAGCATTGCCCATGCGATATAAATCGACTGGTGTTCTCCTCACATCCTCATCTCCGAAATTTTGCCTACTGAATAAAATACCGCATTCGCCCTACAGCCTCTAAAAGTTTGCTCTAAAATAACCCGATCGCTTCAATAATTTCTGTGCTATCATAAAGGAGATTCGGCCCCGCGCGGTCGTAACGCCCAAACCTTGTCAGGACTGGAAGGTAGCAGCAACATGGGATGCTTATAACAGGCGTGGAAGTCGAGTCATAAAAGTATTTTTTCGATCGCACCGAACGCCGACCATCGCTACATATCGGCAACCCGTACCAGTACTTACCTAGCCATAGCCACGAGCGAGCGTCTATCATAAAAGATGAGATAGCTCAAACAATAATCATCATTACCTTAAGAAGTTAACTATGGCTGGTTTAGGCGATATCGTCCAAAAAGCGTTTTATCTTGGTGTCGGGCTAGCAACTACGGCTGGAGAACAAGCGGGCGAGACACTCTCATCTCTCGGCGTTCAGGCTCAAAAACTAGCTGATGAAATGGTCGCCAAGGGTGAAATCACCACCGAAGAAGCTCGAAAATTGGTGGATGACATGGTCAAATCCGCCCAACAGCAAAATTTAGGTCAAGCGCCCAGTAGCACTACCGAACGCGCTCAAAAAACTACCGAGCCACGGCGGATTGAAATCGTCTCCGATAGCGAAGCGCCATCCTCCCCCTCACAATCACCCGAACACATCAGCGACATGCGGAAGCAAGTAGAAGCCTTGCAAGAAGAGCTAAAACGGATGAAAAACTCTTAGAACTGTACTTACTCACATCTTTCACCAATGTATAAAGACTGGTTGAATCGTAGATAGTCGAGTACCCTGAGCCTAGACTAAGCACTAGTATAGTTAAACTGGTGCAAGATGTGAGCTTAGTTTTCAACAGCAGGGACGATCGAGCGATCGCCCCTGCATTTTGGCGATCGCGATCGACATCAATTATCGCGACAAATACGAAAGAGCCGTGCGAACTAGTTTAAGATCGAAACTGGAGCGAGAATCTAAATATTAAAATTGTGGTTAAAATTGGCATCCTCGGACTGGGTACCGTCGGTACTGGAACAGTTCAAATTTTACAAGATCTGGTGGGACGACATCACCTGCTCCAAGCTATTGAAATTCAGCGAGTAGGCGTCAGATCGATCGACAAACCGCGTGCTGTCGAGTTGCACCCAGATTTAGTGACAACCGACCTCCACTCGATCGTTACCGATCCCGAAATCGAAATTATCGTTGAAGTATTGGGTGGGATCGAACCAGCCCGCAGCCTGATTCTCACCGCGATCGAACATGGCAAACATATCGTCACTGCCAACAAAGCCGTTATCGCTAGATTCGGCGACGAAATCTTTACCGCTGCCAATCAAGCTGGTGTATATGTGATGCTAGAAGCGGCTGTGGGCGGGGGTATTCCCGTCATTCAGCCGCTGAAGCAATCGTTGGGGGTCAATCGGATTCAACGCGTGACTGGGATTATCAATGGTACGACTAACTATATCCTCACCCGGATGACCGTCGAAGGTGGCGAATTTGCCGATATCCTCGCCGATGCTCAAAAGTTGGGCTATGCCGAGGCAGATCCGACCGCTGACGTGGATGGATTGGATGCTGGGGATAAAATTGCGATTTTGGCATCGCTCGCCTTTGGCGGCAGAATCAAGCGCGATAACGTTAATTGCGAGGGGATTAGCAAAATCGGTGCGGCGGACATTGCCTATGCTGATAAACTAAATTTTGTCATTAAGTTACTCGCGATCGCCGAGCGCGTCGAAGATGGCGCAGTCTCCGTCCGCGTCCACCCCACCTTCGTCCCCAAAGATTATCCCCTAGCGACTGTTAATGGCGTCTACAACGCGATTCTCATCGAAGGCGAACCCCTCGGACAAGTGATGTTATTCGGCCCTGGTGCAGGGGCTGGGGCGACAGCTTCGGCGGTTGTCTCCGATCTGGTGGCGCTCGTCGGTGTCATCCAATCCAAACCCAGCCGTGAAGATGTGGTAAATTCACCAAATACGGCACTACATCCGCTGCTGAGTTGCAGTCACGATCGCTATAGTCCGATGGCTCCATTATCCAGCCTGCGCAGCAGTTTCTACGTCAGATTCTCGTGTATGGATGTGCCGGGGGTCATCGGTGAGTTAGGCACCTGCTTTGGCTCGCATCATGTCAGTATCGAATCGATCGTCCAAACTGGATTCCAAGGAGACCGCGCCGAAATTGTCGTCGTCACTCACGATGTCTCTGAAAGCGATTTCAGCTCGGCATTAGCCGAAATCAAGCAACTAGACGCGATCGCTAGTATCCCCAGTATTATTAGAGTACTTTAGTGAATAGTGGATAGTGG
>NZ_JANLWO010000863.1:0-3576 GCF_031364565.1 Chamaesiphon sp. OTE_20_metabat_361 | reverse complement strand
CGACGTGCAAATTGTTGCTGCTTGCAGGTGACTGTCTTTGCTGACAGCTATTTCGTAGTAGATTTTTGTTCCGTCTACCTGTAGGTATTGCCCCGAAATGTGGTCAAAGCTTTTCATTAGATTTACTCTCTTTTTAATCGGATAATTGTCAAACGACAGAGTTGAAGCAAGCGATATTCCTTGAAGTAGGCTGTTTCGCCTCTAATGGTTTCAGTAGACTTTCTTTTATCGTTTTGGCTCGTAACAAAGTAGAATAATTCCACAGTCAAATGCTTTATTTTTTACAAGAGTTAGATTTAGCTTATTTTCCAAGTCATTAAATATCGTCATGCCTTTTCCTAAAGCTACAGGATTAACAAAAAGATTGTATTCATCAATGAGTCTCTCCATGATTAAGAACGACACAAAACTGCCACCTCCATAGACAATGATGTCTTTACCGGATTGTTTCTTAAGTTGAGCAATTTCCTGCATAGTGTTGCCCTTAGCTAGCTTTGTGTTTTCCCACTCTGCTTTTTCAAGTGTTTTTGAAAAAACGATTTTAGGTGTGTCAACCATTTTGTGAGCGAAAGCATCTGCCGTTTCTAGGTTGGCAATTCGGGATGTCCAACTAGGTATAAACCCTTGTGCAAGTTTACGTCCTAGTATGATACAGTCAACGGGTTCGGTGATTTCATTGACATAGTTTTTCATTTCATCATCCCAGTCGAACACCATCCAGTCCATTTCACCATTGGCTCCTGCCACGAAACCATCAATGGTTATTTGCATTTGTAATTTTAATTTTCTCATTTCAATTCTCCTATGTTCAAGTTGATGATTTAACTAAGCGTATTGAAATCGCCGCATCTGTTAAGCGATCGCCTACAGATGAAAAATCAATAATGGTAGTACCAAAATCGTTGGAATCAATCCGGTAAAGCTGAATAGTTGCTACACTTAATTACCTCCTTTTTTATTTGAATTTCCCCTTAGCAACCTTGTTTATTTAAAGGATCGATGCTACTGGCAATTTGCTTGTCACTGTGGGTTGGGTGGAGTTTTTTGGAGCCAGTTTGAATTGGTTCTGGAGATCGATCGCATGAACGCCAATCAAGTTGGGGAGGATGATATTTGCCGCTCCAACGCGAGTAGCAGGGCCGATGCCAATCGATCGCATTCCACCCGCGATCGCCGCTTCAATGCCCACAGTGGCATCTTCTACCACCACACAGTGGGAGGGAGCGAGTCCTAACTGGTTTGCAGCAGCTAGAAACACGTCTGGGGCTGGCTTAGGACGCTCGACGCTATTACCATCGGCGATCGCATCCACCAAATTACCAATCCCTAATTTCTCAATTACAGTGCGGGCATTTTTACTCGCAGAACCGATCGCGATTTTGAGTCCTGCTTGTCGGAGTTCTTGTAATAACTCGACGGCTCCGGGAAACATATCTTTGGGCGTAATACTTTCGATCGATTCCTGGTAGTAGCGATTTTTACGCGCCATCATTTCTTGAAGTGCGGCTTCTGAGTACTGTCTGTCGCCGACGATGTGCATGAGAGATTCGCGTCGAGCTACACCGCGTAGGGCTTCATTTGCCTGTCTGTCGAATGGCAGTTTTTCTTCATCAGCCAGTCGTTGCCAAGCTCGGTAATGATATTCGGCAGTATCCGTTAATACCCCATCAACATCGAAGATATAGCCCTCAATTGCCGGAGCTGGAGCGACTGAGGGTGATAGATCGAATTCATGCCAAGTGCCGCGCCAGTTGAGCTTGAATTTAAGCCGAGTCCAATTTGGTGGGAGATGGGGATTCGCGACAGGGGCACTATCCGTCAGTTGAATCCCTGCAAAACCGAACACCACTGCTTGCCAGACACCGCCAGCCGAAGCCGCATGAATACCATCGGCGGTGTTGCCGCGACTATCTTCGAGATCGACTAGGGCTGCTTGAGTACCTGCGTCTGATTTGTTGCGTCCATGCCGAGTACAGCTTGAATCGATCGAGTTCGCGGTTCGTAGTCGTTTAAATTGATATCCTTGAGTTGGAAAAAACCCTCAAACTGCTCGATTAGTCCGGTTTTGGCATCCTTGGGGATGTACATTTGGGTGGCGGTTGCCTCAATCCGCAACCCTCTCGCTGGCGTGGGGTGTAGGCGGCTATCCAATTCACTCATCCGCCCTGGAAAGTTTTCCTGTAACCAGGCATAGACAGCGATCGCCTTTTCTAGATGCCACTGCACTAGCTGATTGGTATAGGCATTATTATTCACCTGCTCGTGATATTCATCGGCTCCGATTACCCCACGGATTTCATACCGTTCGCGTTGAGCATTCCAGTCCACCCGACTCATCCAGAACCGAGCCGTATCGAGGATAATTTCGGCTCCATAGTCGCGGAACCAAATGTTATCGCCCGTTGCTTGCCAGTATTGCCAGACAGCATAGGCAATGTCCGAGCTGATATGAATTTCGCGATCGCGACTCCACAATCGCACAGCTTCCGCATAAGGATCGTCTAAAATCGACCAACGGGGGGTCATCTCGTCGCCAGTGGCGGCACTTTCCCAAGCAAACATCGCCCCTTGATACCCACGATTTGCGGCTTTGCGCCGCGCTCCATCCAAAGTCTTGTAGCGGTAAGTCAACAAGCTCCGTGCGACATCGGGTTGAGTCAGGGTGAAAAAGGGCAAGATAAATATTTCGGTATCCCAAAAGACGTGCCCCCGATAGCCCAAACCCGACAGTGTTTTGGCGGGAACGCTGACTCGATTGTTATCCGAGCAGTCACCAGTGATGTGGGGACAGGCACTAATCAAGAGTTGAAACAGGTTGTAGCGCACTGCCAACTGAGCCTGAATATCTCCCTCAATCTCGACATCGCTATCTTGCCAGACTTGGCTCCATGCCTGCTGATGTGCGTCGAGCAACAACGCATAAGCTGGCAGATCGGTCAATTGAGCTTGAGCTGCCTGAACGGGTCGCGTTGCATCCTGGGATGTAAACAAGGTCACAACCTTTTCCACGCCTACGGTCTGCCCTGCTGTGGCGTTAAAAGAGATCGTCAGGGTGGGGCAGTCGAGCGGGTTCGTCACCTGCGATAACGTATCGGAGCCAATCGCCGTCATTTTAGCTGCCATGCCAAGTTCGATCTGCGAAGTGCGGGTGCGAAGCTGGAGCCAAATTCCTTGCTCCATTGTGCCTCGATCTAGTTGCTCCCAATGGTCGAAGCCTTGATTATTTGGATAAGCATTAAGCGTAGATTGAATCTCGATTGTGCCATCAAAATCGATCGGCGTAATCTGGCACCGCAGTCCCAATACCTCCCGATCTGCCAAACTAGCAAACCGATCGAACTTTAAATCCACGGTATTTCCAATCGGGCTACGCCAGCGGATCGATCGACTCAGGATACCATGCTGTAAGTCCAACTGCCGCTCGTAATGGAGAATTTCGCCGCGATCGAGTCGAAACCGCTCTCCGTTGACCACAATCGTTAATGACAGCCAATCAGGACAATTTGCTAGCTCGGTATAAACCCCAGGCACATCGTCATATACGCCATGCACTAATGTGGCTGGCAACGCCTGAGG
>NZ_JANLWO010000858.1:0-7111 GCF_031364565.1 Chamaesiphon sp. OTE_20_metabat_361 | reverse complement strand
GTGACGATGACACTGGTATTTACCTCCGTGGGATTGCCGACAGAGTACATTGCCATTCTAATTACGGTAGACTGGTTTCTCGATCGCTGTCGAACGGCGATTAATGTGATGGGTGATATGACTGTCAGTGCTATTATCGATGGCAAACAGCAAAAATTCCCCGCTAAAGCGATCGAAATCGTCCCAATTGAATAACTATTATGAGTGCCGAGCAAACAGGCTGGTTTAAAGTTGCCTTTAGAGTTCAAGGATCGGTTATTCCGACGATTTTTGGTCGCGTTTTATTGTGCGGTGCTTTTGGCTTATTTATCTCAGTGCTATCTTTTTATAAGATTCAAGTTGCTGGTAAAGCTTTAGGGGGGATAATTCCGAGTATTGTATTGGGTTTACTGCTAGTATTTCGGACGAATACTGCCTATGAAAGATTTTGGGAAGGTCGTAAAGCTTGGGGAAGTATTGTCAATAATACTCGAAATCTCTCGCGATCGATCTGGGTCGCGATCGCCGAACTCGATCTCACTCATCGCATCGAAAAAGAGCGTGTCTTAAAGCTATTAGTTGCCTTCGCCGTGGCAACTAAATTACATTTACGCTCTCAACAGGTGGACGAGCGGCTAGAAAAGCTGGTTTCTGCATCGCAATTTACCAAGCTTCAGTCGGCGAATAACCCACCACTAGAAATCGCATTTTGGATTAGTGACTATCTTCAAGCAAAGCAGGAACAGGGGCAGCTCGATCTATTTCAAATGAATGAATTGCAAAAAATATTAAATAGCCTAGTCGATATGCTTGGTGCCTGCGAACGAATTCTCCGCACGCCGATGCCATTAGCTTATGCAATTCATCTCAAACAATTGCTGATGCTCTACTGTCTATTATTACCTTTTCAAATTGTTGAAGAACTGATGTGGTGGACGGCACCAGCGATCGCACTAGTTAGTTTTACACTATTTGGGATTGAAGCAATCGGCGTTGAGATTGAAAATCCCTTTGGTACCGATCCTAACGATCTACCACTCGATAACATTTGCACGACGATCGAACGCAATATCGAGGATCTAATCAGTATCGAACCCCATTATCGGCGATCGAGTATGTATGGAATTAGTGCGGGGGAGCAGTTAAATTAACGTCAGTTTGGGATAATGAAGAGCCTAGAGACTGGCAGTCTCGGCACATGAAACGCAGTCCGCCTCTGTCTCCCGACGGTTTGCGGATGGAATCGCGCTGAGGTGTGTCCTTCGTGAATAGCGTTCCACCAAGCAGAAGAATCAAACCCAACACCCCTAACCAAAGTCTCTTTCATCTATCGAGCGACATTTATGTCAGCTCAGATGCTCTTTTAGAGAATCGAGTTATAAACTAGTAAGTGAACCGATAAAAGTAGCTTAGATGACCGATCGCAATAATTTTGACTGGAAACAAATATTAGCTATTAGCTTTGTAGTTATTTTAGCGATTATCGGATTTAACTCTTTTGTAGTCATCAATCCCGGTCAAGCTGGGGTAGTCAGCGTCTTGGGTAAAGCGGCTGATGGCGTGCTGTTAGAAGGCGTTCACTTCAAACCACCGCTGGCTGGTAAGGTGGATGTCTACGATATTACCGTCCAGAAATTTGAAGTTCCCGCCCAGAGTTCTACCAAGGACTTGCAAGATCTTACTGCTAGTTTTGCCATCAATTTCCGCCTCGATCCGCTCCAAGTCGTCAATATTCGCCGAACTCAAGGTACCCTCGAAAATATTGTCTCGAAAATTATTGCCCCCCAAACGCAAGAATCATTTAAAATTGCTGCTGCTCGGCGGACAGTCGAAGAAGCAATTACCAAACGCGACGAACTCAAGCAAGATTTCGATCTTGCTCTCGGCAACCGCTTGGAAAAATATGGCATTATCGTCCTCGATACAAGCGTTGTGGATTTAGATTTTTCGCCCGAATTTTCTAAAGCGGTAGAAGAGAAACAAATTGCCGAACAACGCGCTCAAAGAGCGGTCTATGTCGCGCAAGAAGCCGAGCAAGAAGCTGAAGCAAATGTCAACCGAGCCAAGGGACAAGCCGAAGCCCAGCGACTATTACGGGAAACTCTTACCGCCGAACTATTACAAAAACAAGCGATCGATAAATGGGATGGTAAATTCCCGCAAGTAATGGGCGGAAATGGGGCACTACCATTCATCAATATCGAACCTAACAAGATGAATTGAGAATTGAGAATTGAGAATTGAGAATTGAGAATTGAGAATTGAGAATTGAGAATTGAGAATTGAGAATTGCGGATGCAAACACGCGGAGGTTCCCTCCGCATGTGTTGCACCAAGCAGCGGATGCTAAGCTGTGCCGACGATCGCGAGTAGATTCGATGACAGTCTTTATACAATTTAAATAGGATGAATAACAGCAGATCCATATTGACTCGATCGCTACTTTATAGTGAAGTTACCGCCTTTTTAAAACTAGCTATGCCCCTAGCAGGCGTCCAACTATCTCAAGCCGCGATCGGGTTTGTCGATACATTAATGATGGGTCGGATCGGGCTAGAAACCCTAGCTGCGGGTGGATTAGCGGCACTAACTTTCAGCGTATTTCTGTATACGTCATCAGGGATACTCATGGGTGTCAGTCCGATCGTTGCTACTGCTTACGGCGCTGGCAATAAACCCGAAATCGAGCGGGTAGTTCAGCAAGGCTGTTTGCTCGCGCTCTGTATTGCTATACCGATCTCATTTGGTATTGCCAACTTTGATGTCTTGATGCGGCAGTTAGGACAGGCTGAGACGACGGTAGTTTTGGGCAATACTTATCTCGATATTATGGTGTGGGGCTTTTTTCCCGCTTTGGGTTTTGCCCTGCTGCGTAGCGTTGTCGCAGCAATGTCTCACACTCGCATCATCATGGCGATCGCGATCGGTGGGACGATAATTAATATCATCGGTGACTATGTTTTAGGTTTTGGTAAATTTGGATTTCCCCAATTGGGCATCGCTGGTTTAGCATTAGCTAGTATCTTGGCCATCTGGGTGATGTTTTTAGCTCTAGTTGGCTATATCCTCACCCAAAAAGAACTCAAAACCTATCGATTTTTCCGTCAAATTTATCGAGTAGACCGCCAAACGATCGCATCATTATTGCGGGTAGGCATCCCAATTGGCGTTGCCACTGCTTTAGAAATCGGACTATTTGCGATCGTTACCTATTTGATGGGTTCGCTTGGTACTGAAGTGTTAGCAGCGCATCAAATCGTCCTGCAAACGATCGCCATTACTTTTATGGTGCCATTGGCAATGTCTTATGCCGCTACCATTCGAGTGGGACAAGAGATCGGACAAAATGGATTAATCGGCGCTACTCGTGCTGGTTATATCGGCGCTGCGATCGGGTTAGGATTTATGATATTGATGGCAGCAATTTTACTGATATTTCCCCGTCAAATTATCGGAATCTTTATCGATATTAGCGATCCTCGCAATACAAATGTCGTCACTTTAGCCACCGGATTGATGACCATCGCTGCCATTTCTCAGATTTTAGATGGCCCTCAGAAAATTATTATGGGTGCCCTCTATGGGCTACAAGATACCCGGATTCCGATGATCCTGAGTTTCTTAGCCTTTTGGGGTATTGGTTTAGCGAGTGGCTACTGGTTGGGCTTTCATACCTCTCTAGGTGGCAATGGCTTGTGGATCGGGCAATCGATCGGAATTGCCATTTCTGCTGTGATGTTTTTCTGGCGTTTTCATCACTTAGTTCGTGTCAAATAATTTGACTACTTACCTGGTTCAATAATCCCAGAACTCAAATAGTCATTCGTTATTTAGTTACTGCGCGTCACCACCAACGCATTTACCGATTGACTTTTAGCAGATGCACTTGGTTGTTTATACATCCATAGTTTCACGGATTTTTTATCCGGTGCGATACAGGCATAAAATCCCAATCGACTAGTTACAATTGGTGCAGCATCGCTATAACTACTCTCACAAGAGATTTTCGCTTGTGCTGAAGCTACATTACTAATGCGATCGACCAACACTTCGTTATAATATTTTACTGGAGCACCAGGAAGCAGTTGGGTGACATCATTACCTTTGCCATCACTATAGTTACCATTTTGCTTGAGAGTCGGCCCCCAGCGATAAATTACCTTAGATCCAGCCCAAACGCTACGATTAGGTGGCTCTGCTAAATAGTACACAATTGGATCGGTTAGGCCACTATTTAAAGCTGGATATAAAACTAGAATTGGTTGAGGAAGATCGATTCCTGATGCCTCGCGAAAGTGATTATTAGTTGTTAGCGACGAAATACTGTCGGTCTTAATTTCCCTAGACATTTTGATTTCGTCAGTCATAAATGCCAGCGCTTGTTCGAGTTCGAGTCGATCTGCCGTTTCGATTTGACTGCGCTGATTGGCCTTCATCAGTGAATATAATCCGCTACCTGCTAAACTAATAACTAGCCCGGTAATCGAGATAGCGACTAATAATTCAACTAATGTAAATCCCTTTTGAGTTTTCGCTCTACTTAAAACTACCCAACATTTAAATCTGTTCATAAGATTATCCTTCTACGCGCTGCCAAGAACTAATTGGACTGAGTTGTGATGGTTGTGCAGGTTTTGCAATACCAAAATCAGCCCAGTCACCCATCTGGATAATCGGTAAATTATTTGGACTAGTCATCGAATCCCAACTGTTGACCCAAACTGCACCAGTAATATTTTTACTGGGATTGGCAGGAGCTGCGCTGATACTTTTAACATTGGCGAATGGCGCGTGGATAAATGCGGTAATTGAGGCAGTATCTTTAATGGTTAATAAAAGTGTTTGGGGGCTACCATAGATCCGGAGATTGGGATGAGTGGAGTTGACATTTGCAGTTTGACTGCCAGCTAAATCTATATTACCTTTTAGATACAAGTTGACCTTTTGACCGGGGGCGACATTTAGCTCGATCCGATCGGGATCTTGTAACTTAATTGAGTGGTTAGAAGTAAAATTATCGATATCTACTAAGTAATGATATTCATTGTTAGCATCGTGCAGATCGCCCGGTCGCGGAAACTTAATCGAACTAGTAACTGCAGATATTGAAATTGCGGTATTCGGCGCAGTTTTGGCTGGAGGAATGGGGATGAAAGGATCGGCGATAATTTCACCGCCGGGTATACCGCCGACTATGGCAATATTGCTAGAGCCGATGCCTACGATCCCGTCAGCATCGACAGCAGGTAATTGTGGACAAGTAACGCCTCGAACTTGTCCCGTAATTTTATGGCTAGAATGGAGATCGAAGGTATTTGCCCATAATGCTGGTGGAGCAATTTTTGCTGACTCACTCCCGACTGGTATTTTAACCAGCAGGGTATTTTTAGCAATATTTTGAGAGTTATTATAGCGACTAATTTCACCAGCTATCGTTAATTTTCCAATGCCGTTTTGATATTGATAGTCAACTATTTTGTATCTACCTTTGCGCGGATCGCTCGGATCTAAGTCGATCCAGTTATGATTTTTAAGTATACTAGCTTGAGTAGTTGCCGAAGTTAGATTGATTAAGTGGCAACCTGTTTGAACTGATGGCAACACCGCAATGGTATTCGACCAGAGTGACAAGTCTTTAGTTGCTAGAAATCGATGCCGATCGAGAAATGATTGAAATCGGGCTATACCAGCTTCAGATACACTTAATGCTCGATCGATCTCCCGTTGTGAATTATTCGTCACGGTGTCGCTCTGAGAACGCCCGATCAGACTAGCAGCGACAATAATCGTCACTAAACCCATGCCTAAAGCTAGGGGGGTAGCAAAGCCAGCTTCAGGACGATCGTGGGTTGACTTTTGAATTTTTACTAAAAAATATTTCACGATTATTACTAAATTTTGCTGACGATAATTAGATCGATCGAACTTGTTGATAATTTTAAACTCGATAACTGAAATCGCCACTTTATGACTGCAATTTCTCACAGTCATGAGTAGTAAGATCGTAACTACCGGGCCGAATGATTCCGAGCGGTGCTGAGACAGTCAAGCAACGATAATTAGCTGTATTTTTAACTTGCAATAGGATCGATTTATTATCGGTAGTATTGCCACGCATCCCATAATCGATATCGCCAGTACCTGTATAGTCAAGCTTAATTTCATCTGGTAAAGTCCGATCTCCCGATAACAAACACCCTTGTTGTCCGAGAATTTTGCCAGCGGCTTTATCTAACGTCAGCGTACAAGTGCGATTGCTGCGGATTGCCTCTCTTTGGGCTTCTTGGAGACTCGCTACCACCATATCGGTAGCTTGGGCTAGCTTGGCACGGTGTAGCGCGGCGATCGCACTTGGAATCGCGATCGCCACTAAAATGCCCACGATCGCGAGTACAATTAGGGACTCAGCTAGTGTAAAACCGAGATCCCTACTGACACTGGAATGCTGCATCAGGAATGACCTCTGTATATAAATGGAGAATTGGCTGCTCTAAATTTCCCCCAGTGGTGGGAGTGACGGTATATTGAATCCCAAGAATCTTGGCGTCGGGATTTTCTGAGGTGGCGGGAATGCTCAGCTTGCGGGCAATTTGAAAGGTTTTGCCCGTCTGACTGGTTGCGACTAGTAAAGCTAAATTGTAGTCAACAATGCCAGTAACATCGCCGCCAGCCAGTCTATCTCTGACTAAATCGGCAAATCCGAGATCGGCACTCAGGGGACGACAGCGGGGACGCTGGGCACCAAATGGGAGCTGGCTGATGGCGATTTGCGCCCGCATCTGCTCGATGTCTGCTTGTACCCAGCGGTTGGCTTCGGATACTTGTAAAGCTTTTGCCTTGAGTAACATCGCTACCACCATTCCTTGCATCGCGACGGCGACAAAGGTGGTAGTCAATAAAATTGCTACTAATACTTCTGAAAGGGTAAACCCAGCTTCAGGCGTCACACAGCGGTTAATTAGCCGCCATTGAGATCGAGGGTGAAATGGAACGAGTCGCTGGGGCTGGATTGTGTACATTAAATTGACAGCCAGATACCCCCAGCGGGGGATCTAGGAACCTAGAATTTGTTGAGGTTGATACCTGCATCCTTAGCCATTGCTGCCAAACTTTTGATTTCTAAAGTTTTGAT
>NZ_JANLWO010000850.1:0-2179 GCF_031364565.1 Chamaesiphon sp. OTE_20_metabat_361 | reverse complement strand
GCTTGCCCCCATGCGCTCGTCTCAAGGAATCGTCGCCATCTTCGACAATCGGATCGACAGGCGTATTTATGGGCAACAAGTCCTAGCTTCACTCGCTCCAGCAAGAAGAATTAGTTATCTAGAATTGAATTGTCTCGATTCTGCATAACTCATTAGGTAGATAAGTGGGTAAACGTAATTATTTACAAAATAGATTATGCCTGAAACCTAGCTGGTGGGCATTGCCCACCCTACGCGATATCTGCTCCGCTTTGCAAAACATCGAATCCAGTCGCTCTCTCTAACTACGCTCGCTGGTTGGTATGGATGGTAACTTCGTGCCCTCCACATGTTTTAAACCCCAAGCTGCCATCACTTTTAATACTGGACGCAAACTTTTACCCTCTGGAGTCAATTGATAATTCATGCGGCGAGAGTGGTTGCTATAGGGCTGTTTTGTCACTAAGCCCAATTCCTCTAGCAACTTGAGCCGATTGGCGAGGATATTCGTGGAGATCCCTTCGGGCGACTCCAAAAACTCTTCAAATCGCTGCTTGTCGAAAAACATCATGTCACGAATTATCAACAGCGTCCAGCGATCGCCGATCAGGTCTAGAGTACAGGCAATAGGGCATGGAGAGCGTCTGGGTAGTGTCATTTCATCAAAATTGGCTGGGCTGGCGATCGAAATTCCAGGTAATCGATCGCATTTTACAAGTTATCTCTGGTAATATTGATTTTAACTTGCAATCTAAAACTTACTTATGAGCGAGACCGATCGGTTAAAACCATTAGAAACCGCACTACACCTACCAGTCAAAACCTATGACATTGACTTTGCAGGGATTGTCAGCAATATTGTCTATGTCCGCTGGCTGGAAGATCTGCGGATAGAAATGCTCAATCGCTTTTTACCACTAGAAGAACTACTTAATAATGGAATTGCACCACTAATTTTACAGACTAAAATTGATTATAAGCAAGCAATTCAAATGACTGATCGACCGCTCGGCAAAATGTGGATCGAATCGCTAGAATCGTTACGTTGGCAGGTGAGCGCAGAAATTTCTAGTGCGGGGAAAATATCGGCAATCGCCCAACAAACGGGTATTTTCATTAACTTGGCAACGAAAAGACCAAGCCGAATCCCCGAGCGGTTGCAGCAACTATATCAGGAGTCGCGATCGGCTACTAATCATTAAATAAAAAATTCATCACAGAGGGAAACTTACGATTTAGCCGTTATTGGCTGTGCGTTTACCTAATAACACACAGCCAATAACGGCGATCGCAAAACCGATCGTTTCGATCGATAATCGCTCGCCCAATACAATCGCCGATGCCGCGATCGTCATGAACGGCTGTATTAGCTGTAGTTGTCCGATTCGGGCAATTCCCCCTAGTGCTAAGCCGCGATACCACGCGAAAAATCCCAGAAACATACTAAAAACACTAACATACAAAAAAGCCAGCACCGCATTGACAGAAATTAATGAAAAATTAGCTGGTAAATGTTGCCAGACAATCGGTAGCAATACGGGTACCGACAAAATCAACGCCCAACAGATGACTTGCCACGAGCCAAAGGTACGGGATAAAACCGCCCCCTCCGCATAGCCTAAAGCCGCAGATCCCACCGCTCCCAATAATGCTAGATCCGCCATCCGGAGCGAGCCGCCACCAGTCACCAGCGCGAAAATAAGCACCAACGCACTCCCTAAACTCGCAAACAGCCAAAAACCTCGCAACGGTCGCTCGCCAGCCCGCCACGCGCCACACAGAGCTGTCGAGAGGGGTAATAGTCCCGTAATCACTGCCCCATGCGACGCGGCGGCATCTTTCATCGCGATCGCCGACAGCAGCGGAAACCCAACGACAACCCCAGCCGTAACGATCGCGAAATTTGGTAGAAATCTCAGCGGGGGAATAGTTTGACGGGTAATAACCAGTAAAATTAATGATAAACCCGCAGCCACGATCGCGCGACCTAAACCGACAAACACCGGATCGAATCCGGCGATTGCAATCCGTGTTGCTGGCAAAGTGAGGCTAAAAATTAGCACCCCCAGAAATCCATAACCGAAACTCGTTAGCTCAGATTGAGAACGTGGATTTGGACTCATTTTATCCTCTAAACCATCTGCCAAATTATGACATCATTTAGCTTAAATATCGAAGTCACATTCATAGACGAGCTTAC
>NZ_JANLWO010000823.1:0-2863 GCF_031364565.1 Chamaesiphon sp. OTE_20_metabat_361 | reverse complement strand
GTAAACAACAATTCAGTTTAGTCACGATCTGAGCTAATCTAGAGAAATCTCTAAATTAGCTCAGATTTTTCTTTTTAGGCTTTAGGCTTCATTTAGGCTTTAGGCTTTAGGGAATAGCTTGCACTGAGCGACAGCCGAAGTGGGAATAGGGAATAGGGGTTATGCTTTGGAACTGCGTTCTTTAGTCCCCCCGTCACCCAGTCTCCCAGTCTCCCCGTCCCCCCGTCACTCAGTCCCCCCGTCACCCCGTCCCCAGTCACCCAGTTCCCCCAGTCTCCCAAATGCAATGTTACTACAGCCCAAATAAAGAAAGTCGCGTCCTGGAGTCTCGATCGACAGAAGCAGGACAGAGTATTCGCAGACGGCGAGAATGCTTGCGTTGCAAACATCGCTTTACAACTTACGAACGATTGGAATTCGTGCCAGTCACGGTCATCAAACAGGATGCGCGACGGGAGTATTTCGATCGATCTAAGCTACTGCGGGGGATAATTCACGCCTGTCAGAAAACTGGACTCACTCCTGAAACCCTGGAATCGATCGTGGATGATATCGAATCCCAACTGCAAACTCGATCGCTCCGAGAGGTAACTACTGCCGAAATTGGCGAACTGGTGCTAGTCGAATTGCGCCCGTTGAGTGAAGTTGCCTATGTGCGATTTGCGTCTGTCTACCGTCAATTTCAAGGGATTCGGGATTTTGTAGATACCTTGCATCAGTTGAATGAAGTCAGGAGTCAGGAATCACATGAGGATCGCCTCGAAATGAGTCGAGCTGGTGTGACGATGCCGTTGGATTCTTAGTCGGGTGAGGAGTATATTTAATTGAGGCGATCGAGACATGAATGCAACTAAATATCGAGTGTTTGTCTGTACGAGACAGCGGGGTAATTTGGATTGTCCCGAAAACTGTTGCTTCAACTGTGGCGGGGTAGAGATTTATCAGGCTTTTCGGGATGAGATCGATCGGCAAAAATTAGCAGATCGAGTCGAAATCCGGCAATCGGGATGTTTGGATCGGTGTGAAGCTGGTACGGTTGTAGCTGTCTATCGTGCTAATTTGCCAGATTTTACTTGGCTGCCAGATAAAATTCAACGTAAAGTCAGAAAAATATTATTTCCCAATCGCCATTTATACGGTCATCTAACTTGTGAGGATATTCCCGCGATCGTCGAGAGTCATTTCATTGATGGGAAACCACTCAAACGCTGCCACATTACTAGTAATTAATTAAAATCATCAATAACTTTGGAACAGTAGGGAGTCACTAATTGGGTGAATCGGGTAGTTTCAACCGACTAGCATTCAAGTAATATTTATCCAATCGATCGATGATTTCATCAGTAGTTAGTATCCAAGTTTCGGTAAGTCCGAGCGAGGCTTTTCGCCATGTCGTCCCGATCGATCTTACTTCGATCTTTAGAGGCTATGGCTTATTACCCGCAGTTGTTCGGACAGAGGCTCAAACTGGTGCTTGGGACGCGATCGGACAGACTAGAATCGTGCATCTATCAGATGGTAGTCATGCCCAGGAACTACTGACTCAGTATAGCCAACCAAATTATTTTGCTTATGTAGTTAGTAATTTTTCTGGCATTTTAGGATTTTTAGTTACAGCAGCAATTGGCGAATGGTGGTTTGAAAATTGCGATTATTCAGCCAATAGCACACTCATCCGCTGGAGTTATACATTTACATCTAAATCTTTATTTACAGTTCCGATCCTATGGCTCGTTAATAAATTTTTATGGTCTGGATACATGCGTTCGGTTGTGTCAAACGTCAAGGAACAGCTCGATGCTAAAGCACTTAAATAATTGAAAATATTGTTTCGATCGCAGGTGGCACTTTATTCATTCGATGATAAAATTTGGGTCTGGACTACTCGGATCTATAACTAATTAATCTATGAATACCCCAGTTTATCCTGTGCGCTGGCAAAACGATCGCGTGCTGCTGATCGATCAAAATCGGCTGCCGAATGAGTATACCCATGTGGAAATCAGTCGGGTGGAAGATATGGCAGAGGCCATTTCGACGATGATCGTTCGGGGTGCGCCAGCGATCGGGGTGGCGGCGGCGTATGGGATGTATTTGGGTGCTAGAGACATTACGACGACGGATCGAGATGAGTTTTTGATGCAGTTGGTAGCGATTGGGAAGACGCTGAGAGCGACACGTCCGACGGCGGTAAATTTGTTTTGGGCGATCGATCGGATGGAAGAAGCCGCACGTAATTGTGCGGGAAGTGTCGCTGAAATTATTTCGCAATTACTCATCGCCGCGCAACAGATCAATGCCGATGATATCGCCACTTGCCAAGCGATCGGGACGCATGGATTGGAAGTTTTGCCCAGCAGTCCAGCGAAGTTGTGTTTGCTCACGCATTGCAATGCTGGTGCCCTGGCAACGGCTGGTTATGGTACCGCACTTGGGGTGGTACGTTCGGCATGGTCGGAGGGACGGTTGGCGCGGTTGTATGCCGATGAGACGCGTCCGCGATTGCAGGGTGCGAGACTGACGAGCTGGGAATGCGTCCAAGAGGGGATTCCCGTGACGGTGATTAGCGATAGTATGGCGGCTCACTGTATGAAACAAGGGTTAATCGATGCGGTGGTGGTGGGTGCCGATCGCATTGCCGCAAATGGCGATGCTGCTAACAAAATCGGTACATATAGTCTGGCATTGGTTGCTAAAGCGCATAATATCCCGTTCTTTGTCGCCGCACCGCGATCGACGATCGATTAGTCTCAGCGATGGGAGTCTGATTCCGATCGAGGAACGCCACCCCTCAGAGCTATATCAAATCGGTGAAACGATCGTCTGTCCACCTGGGGTAGAGTTCTACAACCCGGCTTTTGAT
>NZ_JANLWO010000819.1:0-2685 GCF_031364565.1 Chamaesiphon sp. OTE_20_metabat_361 | reverse complement strand
TACTACGGCTTTGACATCTTTATCCAATCGGAGTTCGCGGACTTGACGCGCGAGACTATCGCCGCCGATTTGTCCGGGCGATCCTTCCCCGCTGACGATATTACCTTGGGCATAAATTACCGCAACTTTCTGACTGGAATTTGTTGATGTTTTATTAGCGGTTTGGGCATAGTCGCCGATGCTAATCTTGCGGTAAGAAGTTTTGTCTTCTTCATCAGCACCGCTAATTTTCTTAAGTTCTGTTAAAACTTCATCTAGATAAGCAGTGCGATCGACTAGTTTATTTTGAATCGATTGGGCGGCGGTTAACATCCCGCGATCGTCTGCCATTTTTTGGATCGATTCAGGTGTTAGTTGCCGACTGGTGCCGATCGCAGTTTTGAATTCATTCCAGAGATTATTTAATAACTGTTGAGTTTCTTGTCTGGCTTCAGGACTAAACTTAGCTAAAGTCTGAGCTTCGCCAAAAGATTTGTACTTACCAACTCGGACGACTTCTACGCCGATCCCATATTTATTAAAAGCGTTTTTAAAAAACATCGTTTCCGAGCGAAAACCATTAATATCGACCGAACCCATCGGATTGATAAAGATCCGATTGGCAACTGATGATAGATAATAATCGCGTTTATCCAGATCGACATTGTAGGCAATAATTTGTTTGCCAGCGGCTCGAAATCGCTCTAGGGCAGTCCGGACTTCTTTGAGCGTAGCAAATCCCGTATTAGCTTGTTTGCCTTTACTACCATCTAAATAAATCGCGACAATCCGTTTATCTTTGGTCGCAGCATCGATCGCATTTAAAACAGTTTTTAATTCTGTCACGCGAGTGGCATCGCCTGCGAGCGTTTCTTGCAAGCTTTTACCTGGATTGAGATCGACGATCGATCGGGATAAGTCGAGCGTCAAAATCGACTTTTCGGGGACTTTAATAGTTTCGTTATTAGCAGCACTCTGAATCAGCGCACCGATCGTTATCGTTACTAAAGTCAATGATACTGCTGAAAATAAACTTAAGCCGAGGAGACTACCGATCGTACTAGCCAAGGCTTGCTTGAGAAATTGACGCATATGAAATATTTAAATTAATTGAGAATTGAGAATTGAGAATTGAGAATTGGGTTATTAAGATGGGGACTTAGACCCCTGCGTCTCGTCAGATAAAAGTGAGGTAGTAATTGTAAAAATAAAGTTTTAGTCTGGAGCCAAGCTGGATGACAACTAGGGTTTATTGCGTAGCTTTAGTATTTTTTTATACAGTTTAGTTATTGGAGGATTGTGAGGTTCGCGCCAATAATTAAATTGTAGATCGGTAGACTCGATCGTGATGGTATTCTTACAGTTGTCGAAACAGTAATTCTCAATTTTCCAGGGTAAGAGTCTTCATTATGCCCAGATTTCTCGATCGAACCTACCGATCTACCAATCTTTAACTGCTTTTGCGTAAATAAACTCGCTCTTATTATCAGAGTGGCTGCAAACAATCGGATTGTCGTAACGCCGACAGGTTTTGATTTCCGGTACAAAATAATACTGTCTGGATTTCTGCCATTAATATCTCCGCTAATTCCGCGACGGCGGGTGTCGAGATGTCCGCAGCTTGGAGAAACGGCAATGCCAAACCCCCCAGATCTGCCCCGAGGGCGATGGCTTTGGCGACATCCAAGCCATTTCGCAATCCGCCGGAGGCAATGAGCGGGAGCGTAGGCGCGATGTCGCGAATCGTAGCGATACAGGTAGCCGTAGGAATGCCCCAATCGGCAAAAGTCTCGCCGAGTCGTCGTTGCAGGGCAGTTTGAGCGCGTTCGCTCTCCACCTTTGCCCAGGAAGTCCCACCAGCACCCGCGACATCGATGCCAGTAACGCCAGCGGAGATTAATTGCTGGGCTATCGGTGCCGAAATCCCGTTGCCCACCTCTTTGACGATGACGGGGACAGACAGCCGCTGACAGACGGTAGCAATTCGATCGAGTAATCCCCTGAAATTCGTATCCCCGTGGGGTTGAATGCACTCCTGAAGGGGGTTGAGGTGCAGAATCAGGGCGTCGGCACCCAAGAATTCTACCGCTCGCGCACATTCATCGATCCCATAGCGATAATTGAGCTGGACGGCACCCAGATTGGCGAGTAATAATATATCGGGTGCAATTTGGCGGACTTGAAAAGTGTCGGCGACTTGAGGTTGCTCGATGGCTACGCGCACAGATCCGACACCCATCGCCAGTTTATACTCCTGTGCTACTTCCGCCAATCGATAATTGATCTCTTTGGCTTGGGCTGTCCCCCCAGTCATGGAGGACATCAAAATTGGTGCGCCTAGCTCTTTGCCGAGAAATTTGGTCTTCAGGTCGATATCTTGGTAATCTAATTCTGGCAGACAACTGTGACTGAACTGATACCGATCGAATCCACTGCCTTGAGTGTGAAACTGGACATCTGATTCTAGACAGATCCGAATATGTTCGGCTTTGCGTTGAACTGTGGACATAGTTAGTAGATGCTTGGTAAATCGTCCTGTAGCCCCGAGCGTGTGTATTTAAACACTGCCTCCCAGGTAATCCCATCTCAAGTACTCAATCTAATATTTAGTAAATGACGACGATGGAACCCCCTATAAATAACATTAAACTGTCCCAAACTGCTAAAGACCAATTAGTTAAGCTCAAAAAATCGACTAAAATCGAG
>NZ_JANLWO010000793.1:0-5522 GCF_031364565.1 Chamaesiphon sp. OTE_20_metabat_361 | reverse complement strand
TCTCCCCTCTCCCATCTCCCATCCCCTCCATGTCCAGATCCCGCGAACCACTAATTAACCTCGCCTTTTATCATGCTTTCAAGCAACCATTTATCAGTCCCTTCTTTTACTTATATCTGCGGGGGAAAGTGGTCGGCACGGAGCATGTACCCAGATCGGGCGGATTTGTATTAGTTAGCAATCATGGCAGTAATTTCGATCCGCCATTATTGTCGGCTGCGGTATTGCGACCTGTCGCCTATATGGCTAAAGAAGAACTGTTTGATATACCAATATTGAAAAATGCGATTAAATTATATGGCGCGTATCCAGTTAAACGCGGTGCCGTAGATCGAGCGACAATTCGAGCGGCGTTAGCTTTTTTAGAGGATGGTTGGGCGGCGGGAATTTTTCTTTCTGGTACGCGGACGATCGATGGTAAGGTAGTCGATCCCAAGCCCGGCGCGGCTTTGATTGCAGCTAAGGCTCAAGTACCGCTGCTACCCGTCTGTTTGTGGGGGACGCACGCGATCGAACAAAAAGGCAAAAAATTCCCCCAAGCTACTCCCGTAACCGTGAGAATTGGCGAGTTAATTCCGCCACCAACCGATACTAAAAGATCGGAACTCGATCGCGTTACGGCAATCTGTACGACTAAAATTAATGAGTTGCACGATCTGGGGAGATAATTAATAATTAATAATTAATAATTAATAATTACTTACCTTCTATCCTTTATCCTCTTCGCACATATGGAAAATCTCCGCGCACAATTAACCGAACTTGTTGATGAAGCTGAGCTAGAATGGCTCAAACCCCATATTCAAAAAGACGCCGTAATTTTAGTCGTTCCCGAACTAGATATATTAGATGTCGGCGTGGCGATTGCTAGCGATAATACTCAATCAGTGCAACATTGGATCGGCGAACAACTGCTAGTCAAACCATCACCAGAAATTCTCAATCGCTGGAATACAAATCCCCATCAAAAATTTCAAGCGATGATTATTCAACCTTATGTTTTAGTTAAAGAATTAGCGAACGAACTAGTCTAATTTTAGTAATTAGCAAGTTGGTAAATTCTGGTGAATTCGGCACTAACAAAAACCTAAATCTTCACCCTTACCAGCATGTACTAAAGCTAATCGTGCGTATTTTTGGGCATGAACGATTAAACCTTGAGCTTCAGCATCATCTACCGATCTGAGGCATTTTGCTGGTACGCCAACCATTAACGATCGCGACGGGACATCCTTTGTCACCACGCAACCCGCACCAATAATACTACCAGTTCCCACGCGCACACCATCTAGCACGATCGCCCCAATGCCAATCAAACAGCCTGTTTCGATATAGGCAGAATGAATCACGGCGCGATGTCCGACGGTGACATAGCTCTCTAATATTGTCGGTTGTCCGGGGTCGCCATGCAAGATCGCCCCATCCTGGATATTGGTACTTTTGCCAATTTCAATCCGTTCGACATCACCCCGGACTACCGCACCATACCAGATACTCACTCCCGATGCGATCGAGACATTTCCCATCACCACCGCACTCTTCGCGACAAATGCCGCCTGAGAGATGTCTACAGGTGCCCAGAAGGTGGGTAAATCTAGTCGATCGGGGAATAGAGTCATTAGTGCGTCAATGGCGACTACAGGCTCAATTTTACTCGATCGAGTGCAAATTTTAGCAGCTCGTTTTAGATCTCGAAATAGCTGAGGCGTAGATCTTTACCCCACCCTAACCCTCCGAGTCCCATCATCAAGTCAATTGACACATACTTTTAATCTTCGATCGAATTCGATCGCCCATCATTCTAAGCTAAACTTCTCAATTCTCCATCCCCTAACGTCCCTTCAACTGAGCGATCGTATCCATCACCTGCTGATAATAATCCATCTGCCCCTGCTGGCGAAATAAATCAGCCCCCTTGCTCAGATCGGCGAGCGCTCCCTGTCGATCTGCTAGATCCAATTTAACTGTGCCTCGGCCAATGTAAGCAGCAGCCAAGTTCGGATTAATTTTAATCGCCCGATCGAAATCAGCAATCGCGCCTTTTTTATCTCCTCGCTCCAATTTAGCTTGACCCTGCTCGATGTAAGCGATAGCATCGTTGGGATTAATTTTAATCGCCCGATCCCGCTCGGTAATTGCTCCCTGTCCCTTTAACTGAGCAATCATTCCCATTACCTCCTGATAAGAATCCATCTGCCCCTGCTGACGAAGTAACTCAGCCGCTTTGTCTAAATCCGCGATCGCTCCCTGCTTATCTCCTAAATCCACTTTAATTCCACCTCTGCCAATATAAGCAGCAGCTTGGCTAATGTAAGCAGCAGCATCTTTGGGAGTAATTTTAATCGCCCGATCGTAATCGGCGATCGCTCCCTGTTTATCGCCTAGAGCCGATTTAACTGCACCTCGGCTACTATAAGCATCAGACAAGTTTGGATTAATTTTAATTGCTCGATTGAAATCAGCGATCGCTCCCTGTTTATCTCCCTGATTATATTTAGCTAGACCCTTCTCAACGTAAGCTATAGCATCGTTCGGATTAATTTTAATCGCCCGATCGCGATCGGCAATCGTTCCCTCTCCCTTCAACTGAGCAATTAGCTTCATCGTCCGTTGATATGAATCCATCCGCCCTTGTTGGCGAGATAACTCAGCACCCTTACTTAAATCCGCGATCGCGCCCTGTTTATCTCCCCAAGCTAATTTAGTTAAACCTCGGCTACCGTAAGCCTCAGCATAATTGGGATTAATTTGAATCGCTCGATCGAAATCAGCGATCGCTCCCTTTTTATCTCCTAGATCTGATTTAACTGTACCTCGAAAAATGTAAACCTCAGCATAGTTAGGATTAATTGTAATTGCTCGATCGAAATCAGCGATCGCGCCTTTTTTTTCGCCTTGATTCAATTTAGCCGTACCTCGGAAAAAATAAGCCGCATCATAGTTGGGATTAATTTTAACTGCCCGATCGTAATCAGCATTCGCGCCCTTATTATCTCCTAGATCCGATTTAGCTGTACCTCGGTGCATGTAAGCATCAGCCGAGTTCGGATTAATTTGAATCGCTCGATCCAAATCAGCGATCGCTTCCTTCTTTTCGCCTTGATTTAATTTAGCCGTGCCTCGGCTAACATAAGTCTCAGCATAATTGGGATTAATTTTAATCACCCGATCGAAATCAGCGATCGCGCCCTGATTATCTCCTACAGCCAATTTAGCACTACCTCGGCCATTATAAGCATTAGACAGGTTCGGATTAATTTTAATTGCTCGATCTAAATCCGCAATTGCTCCCTGATAATCTTTGCCACTTAATTTAGCGATACCCCGACCCTCATAAGCATAGCTGTCTTCTCGATCGCCAATCAAGTCGTCATAAACTTTAATCGCGGCTGCGTGCTGTTTTTGTAGAACTAAAATCAGGGCTTTGTCATATAGCAATGTTCGATCTTGCGGTTCTAGTTTAATCGCTGTGTCGATCGATACTAATGCCTTGCCATACTGTTGTTGAAGTATAAAAATCCCACTTTGATGCTTCCAGAAATAGTAGTAATTGGCACGTTTTGAGGTGGGGACTGCTGCGATTGCTTTGGCGATCGCCACACTAGCTAGGTCAGGTTTTACTAAAAACCTTAGTGATAGGGCTTTACCATAATTACCAGTTAGGATCTGACCCCGATCGATTGCCATATCGAAGGCAGTTACAGATTTCTCTAGTTGCCCAATCCGGTAGAGTTGATTTCCATAAGTGAGCCAGCGTTCGCCACTGTCTTCAGACGTGGGCGGGGCTAAATTTACCACCATATAAATGGTTTGGAGATCGCGGGTGGTTAAGGCTGGGGCGGGATTTTTGGCGAGCTTGAGTAATTTAGGATTGAGTTGGAGTCGTGGTGCTAAACCAATTAAGGTTTGGATCGATATGCCTTGACTCTTGCCTAGCATTACACCCTCAGTCTGTTCGGCTCGACCATGAATGCCGATAACTCTACCAGCAGTATCGAAGACACCCCCACCGCTCATCCCGCCATAACTGATACTGGTGTAGATAAGGTCATAACCATTACTAAAAGATTTTCGATCTTGAGTTTCAAATTTCCCTATCTCTCGCTCGAAAATATTTCCGGGATTGAGTTGCCATTGCCACAGAGGGCTATTAATTTTATCTCGCCCTGGGAAGCCACCTGCTAGGACAATTTCTTTGTTATTGGGGCTAATTTCACTGAGTTGAGCAATGGGGTAGATGTTAGTGCTGGTGAATTTGACGATCGCCAGATCGACACCTGTTGCTAGTACCGTGCTGGTAAGATTGTGGGTATCTTGGTCGTAGGTGATGAGTCGATTATTAGTACGTCTTTGTTGAGTTTCCTCATTTTCTAGTACGTGTTTAGCTGTGACGACATAATAACTATTCCCCTCTCTAGCAATAATTACCCCCGAACCATTACCGCCACTATTTTCGATTCTGACTGTCTGTTTGCGGGCGAGATCGTTGAGCTTTGCCATGTAGCCAGTCGGGTTGGCTTGGGGCTGAATTTGTCCGACTGCTAAGCCATTAAATTTATAACGATAAAGGATGTCTGGCTTCACTTTAATCAGGAAATTATAGACAGGTACGCCCCAATTAGCCGAGCGATATTTTGCCGCGAGTTTAGCTAAAGGTTTACTCCCATCGCTGTAAGTATAGTTAGGTAAAATCGGAGCGGAACCAATGGTATTGATGCCTAACAATACCCCCCGCACATCAAGGATCGCGCCGCCGCTCATTCCTTGACGTAGACCTTTTTCGCCTTTACTTGTGGTGTAGCCGATTTGGGTGCCATTATCGAAGGGAATATCCGAAAGTTGGGAGACTTGTCCGCTGGTGATGCGGATTTCTCTGGAGTCGAAGGGAAATCCGGCACTGTAGATGGTGCGCTCGGCGTCGAGGGGTGAGGTGGTGGATAAGTTGGCAAGTGTGTACTGTTTCTGACTGGTAAATTCTAATAGTGCGAGATCGTATTTGGCATCGAAGCCGCCATCGATGGGCTTGGCGGTGTGTTTTTGTCCGTCTGGGGTTTGAATCTCAAATTTGCTGCCGCGCCTGGTGACGTGGGCATTGGTGAGGATGAGATAGGAGTTGCCTTTTTTGGCGATGAGTACCCCAGAGCCGCCGCTGTTATTGGCAGTAATCCGCACGGTGATTCGTTGGGCAGTTTGGCGGACTGCTTGGGGACTGAGGGGTTCGGAATCGGCAATTTGGGCAATGCTACCATCTGAGGTATCGACGCGCTCTAAGCTCCAGGCTGGGGGTACGAATAGGAGGGTAGAAAGTAGGATGGCAAGCGTCGGTCTCATTGGTGTGGAGGAAGATGTAATATTTTCTATTTTGGGCGGGTTGCGATGTTTAATGCGGGTCGTAAAACTACATCGACAATCCAGTGACAAATATCCATACTTCTCTTGTACTAGTACTGCTGGCGTGACTAGCTCTTCTAATCGTGCTGCTATTAATAAAAGGGCGTTGCTGATTTAAGGTATGATTTGCC
>NZ_JANLWO010000773.1:0-6286 GCF_031364565.1 Chamaesiphon sp. OTE_20_metabat_361 | reverse complement strand
GAGAAAGCATCAAATTGTGACGTCCGCGATACTCTCAAGGAATCTAAATCATGATGGAAAGTAGCAATTTTCGGGTCAGAACGGGTGCATCATTTTTACGAAATAATCGGCTAGCTTTGGCTGAGTCCCAAAAGTTAGCTCGCCCCAATCGCGAGGGGATGAGTGAAAGCCTCCAGCGGTTTAAATCTTTGCCGCCAGCGGTCAGACGCCATCGCGAGCGCTGGGTAGACGCCAATCAAAGCGCGATTGGGGTGCCCAAAAAGCAGTCAGCATTATTTAGTCCCCAGCACTGGTTATTATCAGGCAATCCCCGCTTGGCTAAATTGGTGACTCAGACCATCGGCACTCGCTGGATGACTCACGTCGAAGACCTAGAACAGCTCGTAACGCTCGCCGAGTGTCCGCTATTTCAATCTCAGTGGCAAGCAGTAAAACTCGCCAATAAGCAAGCTCTGGCTTTGGATTTGAAGCGATCGCAAGGCATCGAAATCGATGTTAATTCCCTCTTCGATCTCCACTTGCAACCGATTGGCACACACCACCGCCAACTCTTAACTATTCTGCATATCATTAATTTAGGAGATCGACTCAAGCAGTACCCTGGGAGCAAGATGGTGCCCCGCACCTTTATCTTTGGCGATTTAGACGCAGTGCCAGCGCCAGAAACGGCGGTTGACGCCAATTTGCAGCGATCGATTATCGCCTTAATCGAATCCCTAGCCAAAATCATCGCCGCCGATCGGGATCTGTGTGGCAAAATCCAAATAGTTTATATTCCTGACGCTCAAGCTTGGACGAGCAAGTTATATGCCGCCGCTGATGTCACCGAGCAGATTGCTACCGCGACGATCGAAGATATCGATTTAACCAAGATGCAGGCGACAATTAATGGAGTCATCGCGATCGGCAGTTTGGGGAAAACTAACTATTGGTTGCAGCAGCTCGTGGGCGAGGACAATTGTTTTCGGTTTGGACTGGCAATTCCGGAGATCGAGCTGTTTAAAGAGTATGGGTACGATCCGATTAATTATTACAAGCACTACCCGCAAATCCGCCAAGCGATTGATTACTTATTAGCTGGCTACTTTAGTGCCAGCGAGCCGAGTCTGGGTCGCGCGATCGTCAATACGCTCCTGGGTGCAGACGAGCAAATGGTGATGGCAGATTATATTTTTTATGCCGCGTGTCAAGCACAGGTAAGTGCAACTTACGATCGAGCAGCGCAATGGACGCAGATGTCCATTTTCAATGTGGCAGGAGTAAGATAATCACAACATCGCTGGTTACTATCGCGGCTAATGTTCACCTTTTCAGTTTTCGCCGATCGTCTGATGAAAAATATTGCCTCTGCCAAGGTATCGATCGGCTTTGTCTCAACGTTAGTCGTATTACTGATGAATGCTGCGGTTGCTTATCAGAGCATTAATACGATCGCGGCGAATAATCGCTCGGCAACTAACAGTGGGCAAGCATTAGCCATCTTGGAAAAGATGCTTTCGACCTTAAAAGATATCGAAACCGGACAACGCGAATACTCGCTAACTAATAATTTCCAATATTTAGCAGCGCGGCGAGTCGATATCGCGCAACTGAGATCGCAGTTGAAGTTGTTGGTACAGAAAAAATCTAGTGCAGATCCTAGATTTCCGTGGGAGCAACAAATCGTGCGTTCACTCGATGACCTAGCTGCAACGATCGACCGCCGCCAAGCCCCAGTCTTAACACCCACTCTTCAGTTCGCCCTCACCGCACAGGGACAACAATCGCTCGATCTCATCCGCGAAGTAACTACCGAGCTGTCTCGCGCGGAATGCGCCATGCTCGATCGCTTACAAGCTGATTCACAGCGTAGTTTAGCCGATACTAATATTGCTTTTGGGATCTCTGGCGTACTCGCCTTATTATTGCTGGGGATGCTCTATGGTTTAGTCACTTGGGATCTCACCAACAAACAGCGGGCCGAATCGACACTGCGCGACTATGTTGCTGAATTTGAAGAGTTGTACCACAGTGCGCCTTGTGGTTATCATTCCCTCGATCCGAGCGGTAACTTTATCCGCATCAATCGGACGGAGCTAGAAATGTTGGGTTATGAAGAAGCCGAAATTATTGGTAAAAAACGGTTTGTCGATTTGCTCACGCCTGAGAGTAGCCAAACATTTGCGGAAAACTTGGAGATCGTCAAAAAACGTGGCTGGATTCGAGATGTCGAGTATCAGACAATCCACAAAGACGGTTGGATCGTCCCAGTGAGCGCAACGGTAGTGGCAATTTGGGACGAGCAGGGCAATTATCTGAGCAGTCGCGCGACCTTAATCGATATTAGCAATCGGGTGCGGTTGCGCCAACAAACCAAGCTTTCTGCGGAGATTTCCCAAAAGATTCGCCAATCGTTACAACTCGAAGAAATTTTACAAACAGTCGTTGAGGAAGTTCAAAAACTCTTAGCAGTCGATCGGGTCTTAATGTTTAGATTCGATCCCGATGGCGCTGGTACGGTCGTCCAGGAGCGAGTGAGTGCGGATTATCCCGCCGTATTGGGCAGTAAGATTAACGATCCTTGTTTCGATCGCCATTACTACACTCGCTACCCCCAGGGAAGTCTGCATACAGTTGCCGATATTACCCAAGCTGGCTATGAACCTTGCTACGTTGAATTTCTCCAACAATTTGCAGTCAAAGCCAGTGCGATCGTCCCGATTTATTTGCGAACCCAATTGTGGGGACTATTGGTAGTCCACCACTGTCAAGCCCCGCGTCATTGGGATCCGCGCGAACTCGAAATTATCGCCCAACTAGCTACCCAAATTGGGATCGCCCTAGCGCAAGCGCAACTACTCGAACGCGAACAGCTTCAAAGTCAAGAACTCGCCAGATCGAATGCCGAGCTAGAGCAGTTTGCCCATATTGCCTCTCACGATCTCCAGGAACCGCTGCGGATGGTGACTAGTTATCTCCAATTGTTATCGCGGCGCTACCAGGGCAAATTAGATCCCGATGCGGATGAATTTATCGAGTATGCCGTAGATGGTGCGGCGCGAATGCAGGCACTGATTCAGGCATTATTGAGCTATGCCCGCGTCAGTAGCCGCAAACAGCCGTTCGAGCAGGTTGATTGCGATCGCGTGCTTCAAGATGCTCTCTCCAATCTGCATGTCGCTATCCAGGAGAGTGGGGCAATTATCTCTGTCGATCCGTTGCCCATCGCTTGGGGTGATGCCACTCAATTGACACAGCTATTTCAAAACTTGATTGCCAATGCTATCAAATTTCGCTGCCAAATACCCCCGCGCATCCACATTAGCGTCAAACCGATCGATCGCCCCGACGAAACGGCGACTACTCCCGCCGCTTGGTGCTTTAGCGTTAGCGATAACGGCATCGGCATCGAAACCCAATATCTCGATCGGATCTTTGCGATCTTCCAGCGCTTACACACACGCGTCACTTACCCTGGCACCGGGATCGGATTGGCTATTTGTAAAAAAATCATCGAACGTCATAATGGTACAATTTGGGTGGAATCAATTCCCGATCGATCCGACTCAGGATCGCCGCCTTTATCGACACCATCAGATTGTTGCGGATCGATCTTCTACTTTACCATCCCAGTAGTAGATAGCATCTCTTCTCAACATGCCCATAAACAGCCGCATCATTGAAATTTTACTCGTTGAGGACAATCCAGGAGATGTCAATCTTACTCGTATTGCTTTGGAAGACCGAGAAATCAATGTTAATTTAAATGTGGTGGCTGATGGTGTCGAAGCAATGAATTTTTTGCACCGTCAGGGTGAGTATCATCAGGCTATTCATCCCGACCTAATTCTGCTAGATTGGAATTTACCCCGTAAAGATGGTCGGGAAGTATTAGTGGAAATTAGGGCAGATGAAAGGTTGCAGCGGATTCCAGTCGTAGTGCTTACCACATCTGAGGCGGAGGAAGATATTCTCAAAGCTTACAATCTTCATGCCAATTGCTATATTACCAAGCCTGTAGATTTCAATCAATTTGTGCGCATCATTCAATCGATCGAAGACTTTTGGTTCACGATCGTTCAATTACCGCCGGAGTAGGGGAAGGCTTTAGGCTTTAGGTATTAGGCTTGAGGGGAAGGTTTTAGGCTTTAGATGTCAAGACTTAACCCTATTCCCTATTTCCTATTCCCTATTCCCTAAAGCCCAAAGCCTAACACCTTACACCTTCCCCTCAAGCCTAATTCCTAACACCTTCCCCATTCTCCTAGAGCGCAGCAGCATGATTACTGTTCTCAATATATTGCTCATCGAAGATAACCCTGGAGATATCCGGCTACTGCAAGAAATCTTGCGAGAAGTAACTACTACTCGGTGTCAGATTACCCCTGTCATGACGCTAGCTGCGGCGATCGAGCAATTATCGATCGACACAGATCGTCACCAAAATGACATTAAAAATAGTTTCGATCTAATTTTGCTCGATCTATCCCTACCAGATAGCCAAGGCATTGCCTCCTTTCGGCATCTTCACGATCGCTATCCACATATTCCGATTATCATTCTGACGGGTTTGGACGATCGCGATCTGGCAATCTCGGCAATGCAACAAGGCGCGCAAGATTACACGCTCAAAGGACAAGTTGATGGTAATTTATTGCTGCGATCGATTCAGTATGCGATCGAGCGCGAACGCACAGAAACCGCCCTGCGGGAGGCTAAAATCGAATTAGAACAGCGGGTAGTCGAACGGACGCGAGATCTTCAGCAAATCAACGACAGGCTCCAGCGGGAGTTAGGCGAACGTCACAAAGCCGAGGCAGAATTACACATTTCGAGATCGCGATTTGCGGGGATTCTGGAAATTGCCAGCGATGCGATTATTGCGATCGATCGCCATCATCAGATTACTCTCTTCAATCAAGGTGCCGAACAAATTTTTGGACGCTCGGCGACAGACGCGATCGGTAAATCGCTCGATCTCCTGCTGCCAAAAGGGTTTATCGATCTCGATTTGATTAGTAGCAAGGCTCCCAATGCCGTACGACCCCAACCCATGGCTACCAGACAACAAGTAATCGGGACTAGACAAGATGGCAGCCAGTTTCCTGCCGAAGCCTCGATTTCCTATTTAGAATTGGGACAAGAGCGAGTCTACACGATAATTTTGCGCGATGTCACCGAGCGCCAACAAATCGAAAACGATCTGCGCGATGCCCTCCAGCGCGTCAACTTCCACTTTGAAAATTCGCCGTTTGCAGCAATTGAGTGGGATCGGGAATTTCGGGTCAGTCGGTGGTCGGCGACTGCGACCAAGATTTTTGGCTGGTCGTTAGCGCAAGTTGTCGGCAAACGTCCCGATGAATGGAAATTTGTGGTTCCCGAAGATGCCGAACGAATTGCCAATGTCATGGAACGGCTGAAATCTGGCCTGGAGGCTGGCAACGTCATCATGAAACGCAATTATTGCCAAGATGGGACAATCGTCCACTGTGAGTGGTATAACTCGGTGCTCCTAGATGATGCGGGTCGGATGGAATCGGTATTTTCGTTGGTACTAGACGTTACCCATCGCCATCAGATCGAACGGATGAAAGATGAGTTTATCTCGATTGTCTCTCACGAACTACGCACGCCGCTGACATCGATATATGGTTCGCTCAAAATGCTCGATAGCGGCTTATTAAACCAGCAACCTGAAAAGGAAAAGCGGTTGTTAACTATTGCGGTCGATAGTACCGATCGACTGATGCGACTGGTTAATGACATTCTGGACATCGAACGGATCGAGTCTGGCACCGTGCAGATGGTCAAATCGGTGTGGAATATCTCTGAGCTAATGACCAAAGCGGTAGAATCGATCGAACCGTTAGCCGATAAGGCGGGGATTGAAATCTGCCTCACCAATGCTGGCGGTCAAGTCTGGGTCGATGGCGATCGGATGATTCAAGCTTTTACCAATCTACTCAGCAATGCAATTAAGTTTTCGGCGCGTGAGAGCCGGATTTGGTTTACAGCCAGCAAGCAAGCCGGACGGATGTTATTTCAAGTCAAAGACAGCGGACGCGGCATTCCCGTCGATAAATTGGGCGTCATCTTTGAAAGATTTCAACAGGTAGATGCTTCTGATGCTCGCAGCGGTGAAGGGACTGGCCTAGGTTTAGCAATCTGTCGCAGTATCATCGAGCAACATGGCGGTCATATCTGGGTCGAGAGTGTTTTAGGTGAGGGCAGCACGTTTTCGTTCATTTTACCGCGCTCTCCTTCAGCTCAAGATAGCAATCCCCACAGCGGTTTGAGCGGCACTCCC
>NZ_JANLWO010000690.1:0-3029 GCF_031364565.1 Chamaesiphon sp. OTE_20_metabat_361 | reverse complement strand
GCGGGATGTTCGCTGGCGGATAGTTGTCCGCCCGATAAATTTGCGGCATTCAAGGCAAAATATCCCGACCATATTGTGATTTCTTACATTAACTGTACGGCAGAAATTAAAGCTTTGAGCGATATTATCTGTACGAGTTCTAATGCTGTCAAAATTGTCAAACAGATTCCCACAGAGCAGGGAATTATTTTTGCACCCGATCGCAATCTGGGACGGTATGTGATGCAGCAAGCCGATCGAGAGCTGGTATTATGGCAGGGCAGTTGTATCGTACATGAAACTTTTTCGGAAAAGAAGTTGGTACAACTTAAGATAAATCATCCCGAAGCCGAAATTATCGCTCACCCAGAATGCGAAGAGTCGGTATTACAACACGCTAATTTTATCGGTTCGACGAGTGCGTTATTAAAATATACGGCACAGAGTTCCAGTACGCAATTTATTATCGCCACTGAACCGGGAATCATTCATCAAATGCAAAAAGCTCAACCTCACAAAGAGTTTATCCCTGCGCCACCAATTAATAATTGTGCGTGTAATGAATGTCCGCATATGCGCTTGAATACATTAGAAAAATTATATCTGGCAATGAAGACTCGATCGCCAGAAATTACGATGTCTGAAGATGTCCGCTTGGCAGCTTTGCGTCCGATGCAACGGATGCTAGAAATGAGCTAGACATAGCAGTATTTTGCCGCGCTCAGGTAAAACGCGTACCGTTGGCGAAGCCTTCAAGAAGGCTTCGCCAACGGTACGATTTTATAGATCTGTTAGTTAAAGTAACTGTATTTTATCTTTACGATGCCAATTAATTACAACTAATTAACCTAGATTAGTCGATCGCCCAAGGATGTGGTGATGCCTCATCGAGTGATAGTACACCCTCAATTGTACTCTGGCAAAATCCAAATTCTTTGATGATTATAGACGTGATTTTTCGCTTGAATAAAGCTTTCCAAATAGCAGCTTTCATACTTGAAAATCTAATATTATTCAGATGAGTTGCTGAAACATTTTGAAAGTTTATTTGATAAACGGCTCCAGCAAATGGTAGCGACCTCAACTTCTTACCTCTAGATTCAAGCAAGCTATTGACATTGAGATGTTGCCAAATTGGATCTAACCATTCAGTTGCTGGCACATCCATAGAGTCAGGAAAATCTGCATAATTACACCTGATAATATGTGAAGTTCCAGATACTGACATAAATTGAGGATGCAGGAATAGGTGGTTGCTACCTACTTCATGGATATACCCACTGGCAAAGAACCATCCATCAGCATATGGGTGCTTTTCGGTAAAAGCAACTAGCCGATTGGAGACGAGATCGTCAGCATCTACTCTCATCACAAAAGTATCAGAATGCTTCTGTACGAGCTGAAGCTGCTTGATAGCCAGCATTCCTCGCTTAATTTTTAGATAGATATCCCCAAATCTATCGGTTAGAGAATTAGGAACTGGAAATGATTCTTGAATGACACTAATCCGGGGATGAGGAACAAAGTCGATCGGGGGCACATTACAGACTAGGATGATGTGGTAATTTGGCGAACTTTGGTCGAGTAAACTATGTAATGTACCATTACATAATGCGGAAACTTTTGCCCAGTCATTACATGTTTCTGGACTACGCAATGGCACAATGAAGACGAACATATTTTCGCAATGGATTTGAGCAGTTATTGTCGATCGGGAAATGGATAGAAACGTAAGTAGCTGGTGACAAGGCATCCAAGTTAATGCTGATGGCTCTTAAAGTATTGTCAATCGCTGAAATTGGAATTGAAATGTAGTACTGAGTCTCTATTCTTGTATAGTGCCCACTAAGTTTTCGGAAAGTAACAATCCCGCTTCGATTTACTTAAGACTGGCTAAATTAGCTTAACGGCGCTCTTCGTGCTTGGCACAGGCAGCCTCAAAGCTAAATCGCTCGCCAAGCTCCTAACTAATGTCAGTTTGAATAATGAGTGCAATTTATACTTAAACCAAGCTTTTATACTTAGGAAATGTTAAAAAGCATCACCAATACTAAGCAATATAGCGTAGTATCGAATTAACTCAGTACTGAACTAACAGTTCGTCCAAGACAGATATCCGTACTTGTTAAATTAACGATTTTGTGATTTAGGCATAATTTAATGCCAAAGGAGACAAGCGATCGAGTCTGTCAATCGCTGTAACGGCGTAGTTTCAAGCGAGGTTTCTAATAGTGAAGCAAAGCGAGTGAGATCTGGAACGATGACTCGTTGGTGTAGCCTCTGCTGGCCGCGAGAATCTGGTCGTTGTTACAATTGGGCAATTTGACTGAGATTTTGCATAGCAACCAAAAAGACACCGCGATCGCAACTTACAAGATGCAGATTTGGTTTGGGTGCTAATGAGTGCATGAAATTATCCCATTGGCGTAGCCTCTGGAGCTAGGAGAAACTAACGTTAACTACATCAATTCGTCAGTACGTTATTAAACATAGATTTAGCCCTAAAATAACGATAGACGATCGACTATACGCTATAGATAAGATAAGCAAAAGCTAGAGTGAACATTTGATAAAACTCTATGATTTGCCTATCTTTTCGATGAATTTTAGATTAATCTTTTACATAGAGCAATAACTAATCTCTTATATTAAACGATAGATTTAAATCTATGGACTCGATAATTCTTCAGAATATCTGGTTGATTCCTTGCTACCCAATAATTGGGGCACTTTTGGCACTCCCCTGGTCGCTCGGCTGGTCGGGACAACTCGGCACCAGACCTGCTGGTTATGTAAATATCCTCATGGCGGGGGTAGCGGTGATTCATGGGTTGTTAGCCTTAATCACAGGTTGGGAGCTACCGCCGTACCAAATCAGCTATAGCTGGCTGCACAGCAGCACCTTAGACATCAATTTTCCGATCGAGATTTCGACGATTACACTGACTGCTACGGCGGTGGTAACGACGATTAGTCTGGTATCTCAGATTTATGCAGTTGGTTATCTGGAGATGGATTGGAGCTGGGGACGGTTCTTTTCGCTGATGAAT
>NZ_JANLWO010000682.1:0-2334 GCF_031364565.1 Chamaesiphon sp. OTE_20_metabat_361 | reverse complement strand
TGAGTGTGATGTTGAATTAATGTCGGACATAGCCAAAAATTTCCTAGCGATATTATTTGGGAGTTACCGCTCGATCGTGGTACTCGACCGCGCTAAATATTATATCAACTCGCTGCTGTTATCGATCGCGATCGCCGGATTAATTCAGACAATTGCGGCGATATTTTAGACTGAAAATTTCAAGATTGACAGTGTATCTACAGCACAAACGATCGGCGAAACACTCACTCTATATCCTTTGGACGATGTATTTTCTTACTCGATCGGGGATCTTGTTTACTGTGCGCATACATATTATATTTTAAATCTAAGTAAGCATGGCTAATTTGTTAGAAACCGCTGCTAAATCTGGCGACTTTAAAATATTGCTAAAAGCAATTCAGGCAACAGAACTAGAAGATACGCTCGATAGTGAAGGTTCGTTTACGATCGTCGCACCCACGGATGCCGCTTTTGAGAAGTTGCCATCAGCAGATCGCAGTGCCTTATTTGAAAATATCCCCAAACTCAAACGCATCGTGCTGTATCACGTCGTCATGGGCAATGTCCAAGCTGAGGATTTGGCAGAGATCGATGAAGCACCGACAATGGAAGGCTCGATTCTGGCCATCAAGCGAGCGAACGGCAAGATACATATCAATGATGCCTTGGTAAATCAAACCGATATCCTCGCTGATAATGGCGTCATTCATACGATCGATACAGTATTGATGCCAGCCATCCTCGAACACGAGTACGATTGAGGGCGTTGCTGGATCGAAGTATGAAACTGCTAGTGATAAAGTTGGGAGTTGGGAGCGAAAAGTGCGGTCTTGGGGTTTCCCCAAGTAGAGCACCTTTTCAAGACAGTTGGGAGTTGGGAGGAGAGAGGAATCAGTTTGTACAGAAAAGATCCAAAGTCATACCCTAATTCAGCAACGCCCGATTGAGACAGATTGACAGTTTAGTCACCCAGTCTCCCCATCTCCCCATCTTCCATCTCCCATCTCCCATCCCAAAAGGTTGAATCGATCGAGCATTTACCCGATTATAGATAGGGCAGATCTCGACCGTTTTCAAGGTAATAATTTTTATGTCCAGCCCTTATACAGTTGCGCTGATCGTCCCTACTGGCATCGGTGCCGCAATGGGTGGGTATGCTGGGGATGCGCTGCCGATCGCCAGAGCAGTGGCGGCGAGTTGCGATCGACTGATAACCCATCCGAATGTGATGAATGGGGCACAATTGTATTGGAGTATGCCCAATGCTTTGTATGTCGAGGGTTACGCCCTCGATAAGTTTGCGGCAGGTAGCTGGGGGTTGCAACCAGTAAGGCGCAATCGAATCGGCATCGTGTTCGATCGCGGCATCTCGGAGGATTTGCGCGTTCGCCATCTCCAAGCCGCCGATGCCGCTAGAGCCACGCTAGGATTGGATTTAACCGACTATGTAGTCACGGATATGCCCTTAGAGGTAAAGCTGCGTACGGCGTCTTCTGGAGCCTCCTGGGGGACGATCGAGCAGCCAGACAGCCTGTTGCGAGCGGTGGATAAATCGATTAATGTCGCAGGTGCAGAGGCGATCGCTGTTATCGCCCGCTTTCCTGACGATCTTGGGGGGACGATCTTACACGATTATCGACATGGCACGGGGGTAGATCCCTTAGCTGGAGCGGAAGCCGTCATCAGCCACACGATCGTCCGCACTTTTAAAGTACCTTGCGCTCATGCCCCGGCGCTGTCCCCACTCCCGATCGATCCAGAGATTTCACCGCGCTCGGCGGCGGAAGAGTTGGGCTATACTTTTCTCCCCTGCGTATTAGTCGGATTGAGTCGCGCCCCCCAATTTGTAACTAAACCCCACTCAGAGCAGGGTATTTGGCACGATGAAGTCGATGCGGTAATTATCCCCGCATCTGCCTGTGGGGGTAGTGGACTAATTAGTTTTGCCAATTCGACCAAAGCTAAAATTATCACAGTGGCGGAAAATCACACGCGGATGGCTGTACCGCCTGAAGCGATCGGGATTCGAGGCATTGCGGTAAGATCGTACTTAGAAGCAATTGGTGTAATTACAATCGATCGCGCCGGGATGAGCCTCGATACTTTCTACCCCCAAATCGATCGACTCCAAGAATGTTGAATTAATTAATAATTAATTATTAATTATTAATTAGGTTTTTAGGATGGAGATTTAACCCTCCTGTTCTCGTTAATTTAACTAAAATCACCTCTTACCCCTACCCTCTACCCTCTAAAAGATGAGTAACTCGCACAATCCTGAAATCGAACCGCTATCACGGATGCAAATTTTGATCGCGATGGCGGTAACTGCGATCGTTTTATTTGGAGTGG
>NZ_JANLWO010000681.1:0-2830 GCF_031364565.1 Chamaesiphon sp. OTE_20_metabat_361 | reverse complement strand
CCGGGATTACGCTGGGATTGGATGTCAACATCGATACGATCGACAATCCCCGGATCGAAGCCGAGTCTCACTACTTTAACCCCAAAAATACCAATCTGCTCAATCTCGGACTCCAACCGCACTTCCTGTCGGATTCGCTCTTGGATTCTCTCCTCAATTTTGCCGTCAAATACCAACATCGCGTCGATGGATCGCACATTTTGCCAAAGGTGAGTTGGAAGAGGGAGTAAAGGGGTAAGAGGTAAAAGGTAAGAGGTAAGAGGTAAAAGGTAATAGGTAATGGGTAATGGGTAATGGGTTGGAAAGATGCTCGATCGCATCCAATTACCCAAAACTTAATATCTACCCTCTACCCTCTACCCTCTACCCTCTACATTGGTGGCGGATTACGATAAAATGATAGAGAATAAGATGCTGTGTTAGGAAAAATAAACTTTATGAAACGGTTTGCCCGTCTGCTCGTTGCCTTTAGTCTCTGCTTGACTTGTTTCGTTGGGATCGTGCCCCAAGCAATGGCAGCTAGTTGGAATAGCTCTCTGGTTTTGGCTGCTGAATCAGCAACTGGCGAAGTCATTGTCAATAGTGCCGATAGTAAACTAGGCACAGAATTTGGTAAGAAAATCGATCTTAATAATACAAACGTTCGATCGTTTCGTAAGTATCCCGGTCTCTACCCTAGCATCGCTCGTAAAGTAGTGGACAATGCTCCCTACAAAACGGTCGAAGACGTGTTGAATATTCCTGGCTTAAGCGAAAAGCAAAAAGAAATGCTCAATGCTAACCTCGACAAGTTTACCCTCACTTCTACCGATGATACCTTTAACGAAGGTGGCGATCGCTACAACAATGGTTATTACTAACTAATTGCTAATCGATCGGATTTCACATAAGCTCATCCCCCACCCGGATTTAGGGTGGGATTTTTTTATTAGAGATGGGAGATGGGAGATGGGAGAGGGTAAAAGGTAAAAGGAATAGCACAGTTCCACAGTTCCACAGTTCCCCCATCTCCTCGTCTCCCCGTCTCCCCCACTCCCAGTCCCCCCCCACTCCCCCACTCCCCCACTCCCCTATGCCCTTACCTACTAACTTTGATGTCATCGTCGTGGGAGCTGGCGCGGCGGGATTGTACTCTGCATTGTGCCTACCAGCGTCATTACGGGTCGCGATCGTCAGTAAGGCGAGTTTACCCCTGTCGGCTAGTGATTGGGCGCAGGGGGGGATTGCAGCGGTAGTAGATCCGCAAGATTCGGTGGATCTGCATATTGCCGATACGCTCAAGGCGGGGGCGGGATTGTGCGATCGAGCTGCGGTAGAATTTTTGGTGACTCATGCAGCGGCGTGTATTGACTCGCTCGTTGAGTTTGGGGTAGGATTTGACAGAGTAGATGAAAAATTGGCGCTGACTCTCGAAGCTGCCCATTCGCGTCCGCGCGTGTTACATGCGGCCGATACTACTGGCAGAGCCTTAGTGAGTACTTTAGCCGATCGAGTATTGGCGCAATCAAATATTACTGTGCTGACTCAAGCATTTGCCCTAGATTTGTGGCTGGAGTCTGGCACTTGTCGGGGGATAAGTCTCGTCTATCAAGGCGAAATTAATTGGGTAACAGCTACCGCCGTCGTCTTAGCTACAGGTGGCGGCGGACAGGTGTACGCGCAGACTACCAATCCGGAAGTCAGTACGGGGGATGGTGTGGCAATGGCGCATCGAGCGGGGGGATTGTTGCGAGATCTGGAATTTGTCCAGTTTCATCCCACCGCACTCACCAAAGCAGGTGCGCCGAGATTTTTGATTAGCGAAGCGGTACGCGGTGAGGGCGCTCATTTGGTAGACGATACGGGTTATCGGTTTGCATTTGACTATCATCCTGCTGGCGAACTCGCGCCCAGAGATGTCGTCAGTCAGGCGATTTTCAGTCATTTGCTCAAACACAGCCCCGATCCGAATCAAGGCTGTGTCTGGCTCGATCTTAGTCCAATTCCTGAAGCAAAAATCCGCCATCGCTTCCCGAATATCATTCAAGTTTGCCAGCATTGGGGAATTGACATCCTGCATGAGTTAATTCCGGTAGCACCAGCGGCGCATTATTGGATGGGGGGAGTTCAGACAGATCTGATGACTCAAACTAGTATTCCGGGCGTCTATGCAGTCGGCGAAACCACTAGTACCGGAGTACATGGAGCCAATCGCTTGGCGAGTAATTCACTCTTAGAATGCGTCGTATTTGGCGCTCAGTTGAGTAATATCTCGATCGATTCCGCACCCATCAACATACCCTCAATTGAGATTCCCAACTTAGAGCTTTGGGGCGAAAAATTGGCTCAGCCAAATGGATCTTGGCGCGATCGAGTCCAGCAGATTCGCGAAGAATTACCGCGTTTAATGTGGCAAGCTGCTGGTGTTTGTCGCGATCGAGCCAGTCTCCAATTAGCACTCGATCGCGTCAACACTTTACAACGAGAATTTAATAATTTACCGATTTCTCAATTAATTACCCAAATTATCCCGCCCCAATCGGGCACTCTTCCCTCGGAAATATCCGAAGTAGATCTGCAAACTTGGGGCGAAACCCGCAACTTATTAGCCATCGGAATTTTAATTTTAACCAGTGCCTTAATGCGAACCGAAAGTCGCGGTGGACACTCTCGAACTGACTTTCCGACGATCGATCCTGACTGGCAAGTCCACACGATCGTTCAAAAAGATCGCTGGTTTAAGTCAGATGCGATCGATTAATCGCGATTACCTAAATATGCGCGATTAGGATTGAGTTTATTCATTTATTTAATTTTATAAAGATCGTGACAAAACCAGACCCCGCAATCT
>NZ_JANLWO010000674.1:0-4483 GCF_031364565.1 Chamaesiphon sp. OTE_20_metabat_361 | reverse complement strand
TATCATACTTATCTCAACCGCGTGGCAAAAATGACCCTACCCGCCACCTATGAATCTCAGGTCAAAAATATCCAAGAATCGCCTAAGTTCAGGTTGAAAGAGGATGGCACTCGGCAACCAGTAGCGTTTCCGGGGTACTCGGCAATCACGCCACCAGGAGCGGAAGATCCGGTCAATAGTGCGGTATTTCAAGATTTAGCGGCATGTCAGCAGCAACTGATCGAGAAATTAGAACCGGATTTATTAGTGCTAGTCGATCCGGCAAGTTTTCACTTTACTTTAGCTGACTTGATTTGGGATAGTGCTTATCGGACGGTAGTCGCCGCCAATCCGGATTTTGAGAGTCAGTTGCGCGATCGGATCGAAGATAGTTTTAAAATCTATCAAGACTCGATCGTCGAAACAGCACCGATTCGCTGGCAAATCATGGGCTTGACTGTCCGCCCCCGCGCTATCGAAGTAAGTTTAGTACCCAAGGATGAGTACAGCTACAACCGGATTATCGCGTTCCGGCGCGCGATTTACCAAAATTCGAGTTTGATTTCCCTGGGCATCGAGCAGCAGTATTATTTTACCGCTCATACGACATTAGCTTATTTTGGCAACGTCGATCGGGAGATCGATCGCGTGCGACTGAGCGACACTTTGCAATCGTATAATATGCACTGGCTCGACAATCCCAAAGAGATCGTGTTGTCACAAGGCCAATTACGGAAGTTTACAGATATGTATACTTACAAACGAGAATCAGATTTCCCGATGGTGAATTTGTAGACAGTCTATAATTTTTAGATTACCAAAGAACGATCGCCACAGTGGCGATCGTTTTTTGATATTCGTTAAGGCTCTGTTAAATATTTAGTAACTGTGATATGAAATCGATCGATCTTCCGCCAGTCTTTTTCGAGTGTTTCTCCTGAAAACATCGAAATCTGATAACTATCGCCATCCCGTCGATATCTTCCAGGCTGTTCGGGATTTTCCCAACCACAGCAGATGAATCGCAGTTTACCCATCTGAAATCTTTGCTGCAACAACTTTTCAACGATAGTAGCATCTTTACCTTTGACGGTATATGTCGCGATTAATAGATCCAGTTGTCCATGCTTTAACTCGCAATCATTAAGTGTGGATTTTGGCAACTGGGCGCGCCACTGCTTGAAAAAGTCACAGGCATTTCGATCGATCCCTTTGGCAACTGTACCTGGGACAATTTTTGCGGGAGAGCCAGTTCTAAACAGTTCGGCAGATTGCTGTTTATTTGCCTGCGAATGAATTACATAGAGCAAGCGTTTGCCATCAGGACTACCGATGATTACTTGCGATCGATCTGCCAGATCGTAGATATAAATATAAATACCACTACCAATATCGCGATCTGGCAACCCAAACACCTCGACTACCTGCTTCATTGAAAGTCGATCGGTAATGAGTCGAAAGGGCGCGATCGATCTAGTAGTTGCAGGCATATAACGCGGCTGCATTGCCCGAGGTAACATTGATTTTGTCAATGCTGGCGACTTAGCTGGGAACCGTGCTGAAGTTGTCATCGGCAAACTACAGCCAACAATTATTAATAACTTTATCGCCCACTGCCGATATTTGGACATCACGATTTCATCGATTTTCGGAACCTGTGGTTGTCACAATAGCATCCAAGATCGCTATGGATGCCCAGACACCTGCGGTTTCGATAGAATATATAGGTGCAAAACCGCTGCAAATTAACAATGTCTCTATCTTCCTATCAGATCCGCTGGTGCAATCATTTAGCAGACATTCCCCAAACTGCCTGGGATGCGCTGTTTATGCCCTTAAAAACGCCATTTCTGGAGTGGGAGTGGCTAAATACCTTAGAGACTTCCGGGAGCGTTACCGCCGAAACTGGGTGGCTACCGACGCATCTCACCGTCTGGAAAGGACAGTCATTAATTGGAGCTGCGCCTTTGTACGTCAAGGGACACAGTTATGGTGAATTTGTCTTCGATAATCAGTGGGCGGAATTAGCGCAGCGGATGGGAATTAGGTACTATCCCAAGTTAGTGGGGATGAGTCCGATTACTCCGGCTGAGGGCTATCGATTTGCGATCGCACCGGGCGAAAATGCAGCGACAATTACCGAATTAATGTTCCGCTCGATCGATGAATTTTGCACTACTCATCGCTTATCTGGATGCCACTTTCTCTATGTCGATCCCGAGTGGCGGCAGCAGACGATCGATTATGGATATAGTATGTGGATCAATCACAACTATGTCTGGCAAGATCGTGAGTATCAAACTTTTGATGATTATTTGGGCGGGTTTAATGCCAACCAACGCCGGAACATCAAGCGCGAACGTAAATCTGTGCGCGAGGCTGGATTGAATCTAACTACCGTCACGGGGGAAGAAATTTCCCCGCAGTTATTTTCGCAGATGTATGATTTCTACGCGGATACCTGCGACAAGTTTGGCTGGTGGGGGAGCAAATATCTGACTCCAGAATTTTTTGAGCAACTGCATGAAAATTATCGCCATCGAGTGGTATTTGTAACAGCGACAGGTGAAGATCCCGCTACACCTGTGGGGATGTCTTTTTGTATTACCAAGGGCGATCGATTGTACGGTCGTTATTGGGGCAGTAGTGAGGAGATCGATTGTCTCCATTTTGATGCTTGCTACTATACCCCGATCGAGTGGGCGATTCAAAATGGGATTAAGATTTTCGATCCGGGTGCAGGCGGCAGACATAAGAAGCGGCGCGGCTTTCCCGCTACGGCTAATTACAGTCTCCATCGGTTTTATCATCCCCGATTTGGCAAAATCTTACGCGATCATTTAGCAGAATCCAATGAGTTGCAACAGCAGCAGATTGTCGCAATCAATGAAGATTTACCGATGAAAATCGCGCCCTAACTAGGTCTTTGCCAAATTCAATAAGTTGGAGCAGCAGATTGTCGCGATCGATGAAGATTCACCGATGAAAATCGCGCCTTAGTTAGAGCTTCATACACCTGAATCGATCGCCAATTTTGGCGATCGATTCTTGCCTAGTCGATCCTTAGTAATCAAGCGCGATCGGCAGCTTTGGCTGTTGCTGCGGGTATCTCTAATACAACCCAACAGATGCTATGCGAGCATATAGCAGCCATTTATGATGTAAAATCCGCACATTTTTAGCCAAAAAGAGCGGAAAACTGCTTGAAAAAGAGCCAAATCGCGAATAAATCGGTTAATCTAGATCTAATATAATTATTTAATGTTCGATTCATGACCTTATTAACCGATAATTTAATAGCGATCGATCGTGAACTATCCAATCGACAAATCGATCTCGATCCAGATGGCTACTTCATTATTTATATCGATCGCGAACATGGCACGATCTGCGCCAAGCATTATACTAATGTCATTGACGATCGTGGTTTGGCAGTAGATCCCGAAACGGGCAAAGTCATTCCCGCTAAAGGCAGCGTTCCTCGCAGTAGTACTACTTTATTTACCGGGCGCACAGCTAAGGAACTGTGCGTCAAAGTCCTCGAACAAACTCAACCTTGCCCAGTCGGAATGTTAGACCATGCAGCCTATTTAGGACGAGAATTTGTCCGGGCGGAAATAGCCTTAATCTCTGGTGCGGAATATATTCAGGATTAAATTTACTCAAGTCCTCTGACCAACTCAACCTTGTCCAGTCGGAATGTTAGATCGTGCAGCATATTTAGGACGAGAATTTGTCCGTGCAGAAATAGCATTAGTCTCTCGCACTGAATATATCCAGGATTAAATTTACTAACACGATCGTTACATGGCAAGATATCCAGTTGTAGCTAGTGGTTATTAGTAAGCACCAACAACCAATAACTATCGACAGCGTTTTAACTTTGATTTTGATACCACCACCAAGTTGCCATCGGAATCACCGTCGCCACAATTAGTAGTCCGATTACTACCACTAGAAAATTCGTGCGATTTGCTTCGGTTTCTTCGGCTTTGAGATAAGTTCTGCCGACTTCTGGCGTGGAAATAACTACTGGTGGTCCGGGATCTGCTTGTCCCGATAATACCGCACTGAGTCGATCGGCAGCACCGATAAATGACTGATTGTACTTATTCCCATTGCGTAAAGGTACCTGCATGGTTTCAGTAATGATACTGGTGGCAATTGCCTCGGTGAGCGTCGATTTGACCTCAGTTCCGGTTTGAATACCGATCGTATTCGTGACATTATCCAAGACAATTAGCACTTGGTTGGCTTGCTGTTCGGGGTCGCTAAACCATTTTTTGAATAGTTTGTCGGTAAGAGTTTGAATCGTCTCGCCATAATCGAGGCGATGAACCGTGACAAATCGGACTTCTTTATTCGTCTGCTTGGCGAGTTGTTCGAGTTTACCTCTGACCTCACCTTTGGTCGATAAACTCAAGACATCAGCTTTATCGATTACCCAAGTCGGTACGCCTGCGGAGACGACCGGAATTTCATAAATAGCCGTAGCTTGAGCTGG
>NZ_JANLWO010000637.1:0-6083 GCF_031364565.1 Chamaesiphon sp. OTE_20_metabat_361 | reverse complement strand
GACTAGAGTTCGCCAAAATATAACTCAAGCGGGCGCTTGATGGCTCACAACCGGTGAAGTCAGCGAAAGCGAACCCGGTGAGTTATCGCCGTTCCGGGAGGACACGCAAATAGTTCGAGGCATCCGTCCAGCGCTCGAACTGACGATCGTAATCTTTAGCAAACACTCTAAACATGGAATTGACGATCGATAATTGATAATAAGCAAATGGCGAGCCGAATTTATGCGCTCTGGCTGACTAGAGTTCGCCAAAATATCGATTGCACGCAACCTGGCAACTCTAGTATGCTGAGAGTATCATCGCTTCGCTGATGCCGAAGCGATTTACACGATTTTAGTAATTTCTTACCTATCCAAAGATATTATGTCTCTGTTTCGTCCGCTGATATCCATTTTACTGGTATTTATTTCCGTCCTCGTCGTGAGTTGTGGTGATGGCTCCCAAGCAAAGGCTCCTACTTATAGTGCTACCCAACTGACTCAAATTCAAGCCACCAACAAAAATGTCAGCGCATTAACCGATCGACTCCCCGAATTAGCTGCTTATATTGAAGAACGCGATTGGAATAATGTCAAGTCCTTCATTCATGGCCCTCTAGGGGAAATCAGAACGCGGATGTCTGGTTTGTCGCGAGAATTGTTACCAGGCACCAAAGAGCAAGCGCTAAAAATTAGCAAAGAAATCTTTACCCATCTCAACAAGATCGATGAAGCGGCTGGCAGTCAGGACTACAAAATTGCCATTCGCAACTATGGCGAAGTACTCAAGGATCTTGCTGGTTTCCAGAAACTGATTCCCGCTGCTTAACTATTATTATTGCTACTTACCCTGGGTACCCAAGACGGTCACCCCTACAGATTCATCGTGTAGGGCTGTGCTTAACGGGTGCCCTTTTCACTGCCAATACCCGATCTAAATTTTTAACAAAGAGTAGGGGTTTGCTTGATGCGCTCAATCTGGAAGGAACCTCCGTGACGCGCGCATCCGCAATTCTCAATTCTCAATTCTCAATTCTCAATTCTCAATTAATTTAAATGTCTACCCGGATTAGTATTATCGGCTGCGGCATCATTGGCGCGACAATTGCTTACGAACTGAGTCGATCTACCAATGAGTGTCAGATTAATGTCTATGACAGTCAACCGCCCGCTCAAGCCGCAACAGGCGCAGCTCTGGGGGTAATGATGGGGATTATCTCTCAAAAAATCAAAGGTCGCGCCTGGAACTTCCGCAGAGATAGTATCTGCCGTTATCAAACCCTGCTTTCCGAACTCGAACAGGCTACCGGATCGAAAATTCCAGTTAATTCCCAGGGGATCGTCAAACTATTACCACCTGAAGAAGATCTGAGTAAATGGACGCAATTAGCCGCCATTCGCCACGAGCAGGAGTGGAAATTAGAATTGTGGAATACCCGCCAAACGCTTGCCAATCTGCCCCAACTAGATCGGCAATTTCGGGGGACTGCTGTCTACTCACCCCAAGATTTACAAGTCGATCCAGTTGCCCTCACTACTGCCCTAGTAGCGGCGGCGCAGCTCAATGGGGTAAATTTTCATTTCGATCGCTCGATCGAGTCTATTGAGGCAGAGAACCCCGATTGCTGCGAGCTTTTGAGCGCTAATCTCCCGAATATTACTTGCGATCGAGTTATCGTCACCGCTGGCTTAGGTTCGACTACTTTACTCGCGCCCCACGCCCCGATTGAGATTCAACCCGTTTTAGGGCAAGCCGTACAAATCCGGTTAGCACAACCTTTAGGCAATCCCGCTTTTCAACCCGTAATTGTCAGCGAGGATGTAAATATCGTCCCCTGTGGCGGTAATGATTACTGGGTGGGTGCGACGGTGGAATTTCCCGTCGAGGGGGTGATGGTAGCAGATCCGGTATGTTTAGAGCTGCTCGACAAAATCGCAATTTCCACCTGTCCCGATCTAGCTAAAGGGGAAATCGTCCGCACTTGGCAAGGATTGCGCCCCCGCCCCAATCATCGTCCGGCTCCCGTAATCGATCGAGTCGGCAAGAATCAACGGATTTTAGTGGCGACTGGACACTATCGCAATGGCATTTTACTCGCTCCCGCTACTGCGAGAATTATTGGGGATATGTTGTTAGTGTAGATCGGGCTGATGCAGATCTACGCAAGAGAAGGGGGCATGAATGTCTGTTCGGTTCGAGTGTTTAGTTGTCTGTTTATCTGAGATGAGTTAAAATCCGTGAATAACTATCGATACTCTTATGCGATCGACTCTAGAAATAGAAGGAACTTGGGAAGAAATTCTGGCTAAGGCTAATGAGTTTTCTGGTAAGCGAGTTAGATTAACTTTGTTGGACAAAAATCCGACTAAAGAGTCAGATATCCTAAAAGAAATCAATCTTGGAGTTTCGACAGATACTTGGGCTGAATATCATACCCTAATTGCTAAACGCCAAGCTGAAACCTTGACAGACGAGGAACAGCAGCAACTGATTGGAATTAGCGATCTATTGGAAGTTGCTAATGTTCGCCGGATGAAAGCATTAATCGAACTGTCAGATCTGCGCGGTCAGTCCTTAGATGCAGTCATGCAAGAATTGGGGATTACATCTCATTAAATGCCTGAAATAACTGCTCGACAAAAGGAGTTTATCAACGAAAGAGCGCGAAGATGTTGTGAATATTGTTGGAGTCAACTCAAGTTTTCACCCGATCCTTTTTCTATCGAACATATTATTCCTCTATCTAAAAGTGGGACTTACGATCTAGATAATCTAGCTCTTTCCTGTCAAGGTTGCAACAATCGCAAGTATAATCTAACCGAAGCAATCGATCCGATCGATGGAAAATTCGTACCGCTCTATCATCCGCGTCAGCAATTACGCTCTGAGCATTTTGTGTGGAGTGATGATTTTACTGAGCTAATTGGGATTAGTCCGACTGGGAGAGCTACGATAGTTCGGCTACAGTTAAATCGCGAAGGGGTTGTCAATTTACGAGCGTTGTTAAGGGAGAAAAATTTTCATCCTCCCGATTAAATATTCGAGCAAGCATACACATCGCTCGACTGTTCGATCGATCGATCCAACAATATTGTTTAACTAACGATCTTGGCTACCTGGGGCATTTTGCCAGCCAATCCGGTCATTAATCTCAATGCAAGGTACTTAAAACCAGGAATGCGATCGAGTAAAAATAGTCCAATCCGGCGGATAATGACGATCGGGAGAATACTCGTCGAAAACATCCGATCGAGAAAATCGGTAAAGGCGAGAATTACCCAGTTTTCGGGTTTGCGCCAGTTGGCATAGCGTTTGAGGACTGTATCGCTGCCGATGTCTTCGCCTGCGTGGTGCGCGGCGACTAGGATCTCGGCTAGAGCGGCGGCATCCCGAATTCCTAAATTCATGCCTTGTCCGGCGACGGGATGACAGCAGTGTGCGGCATCGCCGATTAAGGCGAGTCTTGCGGCTGTATATTGCTGACTCTGCATCAATTTAACGGGAAATAACCACCGTTGCGAGTCGAGTTCGAGTTTTCCTAATAGTCCACCCGTGCAGTGTTCTAACTCTTTGAGAAATTCCCGCTCGGGTAAATCTCGCAATTCTTCGGCTTGTTGGTGGGGTACCGTCCAAACTACCTGACAGCGACCGTCGGCTAATGGTAACACACCGATCGGACCCGCATACCAAAATCGCTCGTAAGCAATATTCTGATGGGATTTTTCGGGGGTGATGGTGGCGGTGATGCAGGACTGCCAGTAATTCCAGCCTGTAGTAGCGATGCCAGCTTGCTCTCTGAGTGCGGATTTGGCTCCGTCGGCGGCGATGACTAGACTAGCACGGATTTTGGTGGGTACTTCGCGATCGGGAGTTTGAACGCTAATTTCTGCGCCAGTGCTACTATATTCCACTGCAACCACTTGCGCGGGACACATGACGGTGATACTTGGGGCTGTTTGCAGTTTGGTTTGCAACGCGTTTAACAGCACTTCATGACTGGCTGCATAACCGAGTGTCGCCGTACCTAAATCTTGCGGGTACATTTTTACTACCCCAGCATAATCGGCGTCGGAGATTTGAATTTGGCTAAATTGAGTAACTTGAGGTAGAACTGCTTGCCAGATTCCCAATCCCTCAAAGATCTGCCCTGAGAGCATCGATAGCACGTAAGCTCTACTTTTAGCTACTGAGATCGATTGCCCTTGCGCTTCGATCGAGACTACTCTCAATCCGGAATTTTGAAGCGCGACGGCTAGGGTGTTACCGATGATGCCGCCACCGACGATCGCCAAATCGTACTGTAACTGAGGCGACGTCTCTAGACTAGCAGGGATCGGTTGCGATCGATCGTCCTGCGAATGCAGCTTCTGTGTTTTTGCAGCGTCTACGAGGACGGCAGGAGCATCTAGGCGGGACATAACGGTATCGGTCGAGATTATTTCTTTACTTAACTTTTATTATGACGCTTTTGAGTCGATCGGTCGAGGTGCTGCGGCGATCGAGTGTCCCAGTAAATTAAGTAGGGACACTCGCTACTAGATGTCAACGTTAATTTTTCCACATTGCGACCGCAGTCAGCAGTGATGGCTATTTAGGCAAGCCAGTTGGAACGTTAGGGGTGCCAGGGTTGGACATGGAACCACCAGCAGGAGTAGGCGTAGAATCACCAGCAGGGTTAGCAACACCGCTTGGTGTCCCCGTGGGGATATTAGTTCCCGATGCGGGCACTTTTACGCCGGGAGCGGGATTATCTTTAGGGCTAGGTGCGGTTGCATCTGGCGTGGTTGTTGCTGGAACTTGGCTGGGAGTAGTAGAGCTATCAGATGCACCAGTTGCGGGTGTAGTTGTCGTACCAGTAGGTACTGGTTTTTTCATGGTGCCAGTTGTGGATGGCTTTTTGGTTTTTTTAGCCTTGGGCTTCTTATTTTGAGTTGTGGCGGTCGATACGGTCGAGACGTGCGAACCCGTGTGATGAGCGCTAGCCGCAGTCGCTAAACCGACGATGCTCAAAGGGGATAAAACTACTGCACTGAGCGCGATTGTTTGAATTAGTTTGTACATGAATTTCTCTTAATTTGTAGATGTTTTGTTCAAATAATCGGTCGAGTTGTGTAATTCGACTTGGAGACATCCTAGCACCAAAATTATGTAGTTGTCGGATCTAGACGATACAACTTCAGATTTAGATCGCGATCTCGCTTATTATTTTCAAGATGCAAATACCGCTCTAAATCTGCGACAACATTCAATAAATCGGGCTGGCAAATCCAGTCTGGCTCCGAAGTGTAGATGGGTATAAGCAGCCTGGGCATTGTATTTTTGCCAGCCTTCAGGTGCGAAGACCGAGTTGGATTCGTAGCCCTGAAGATTATATAAAGGTGCTGCGGGCAAATCGGTTAGAGTAGAACGGTGAAACTCATGCCCCCACACTCGATCGCCCAGATTGGCAATTAAACTATCTTGAGAAAAAGTCAGTTGCCGATAACCAAGAGTCAATTTTTTCCCCATCACTGCTGCGGTTGGAAATATCCCTACCATTGGATGAGATCGATCGTTAAAATCAACAATTCGATCGCACAAATACATCAATCCCCCACACTCTGCATAGGTGGGCATTCCAGCGATAATTGCCGCTTTGACGGCGGCTCTGGCTGGCTGATTGGCAGCAAGCGTTTCGGCAAAGACTTCGGGAAATCCACCGCCAAAATATAGTCCCTGGACATCTGGCGGCAGTTGCGGCTCACTCAAGGGACTCCACTCGACGAGTTCAGCACCTAAATCTGCGAGGATATCGAGATTGTCGGCGTAGTAAAAATTGAATGCAGCATCTTTAGCGACTGCGATGCGGATTTTGGGATTTACCCCACCCCAGCCCTCCCCTTGGAAAGGGGAGGGAGTAAGAGTAGAAGCCGCCCCTTGATAAGGCTGCCGTGGATACTGCACAAGTCGGATAGACTTCGCTTCGAGATCTAAATCCCCCAACCCCCTTTCCAAGGGGGCATTAAAAGTCCCACTTGGAAAGGGGGATTTAGGGGGATTCCCACCAGACTTAGCAGCCAGCAATGGTAACATCCGTTCCCAATCAAAACAAGTTTCCCCCACA
>NZ_JANLWO010000603.1:0-11083 GCF_031364565.1 Chamaesiphon sp. OTE_20_metabat_361 | reverse complement strand
GGACGTTCAAATATGAATCGTAAGACCTGCCAACGTGCTTTCTTAGCATCGATTGTCATGCCGCAAGCATAGCAAAACTCTTTACTATCATCTCCAGGCGATCGTAATTCTGGTAATACTAGCCTTTCGGTTAAAAGTGGTGGTGGTAAAAGCTCTAAATCTTCAGCCTTCATCTCCAAGAGTCGATACATTTCCGAAATACATTGAGTGAAAATATCCCCACGGGTAGAGTTAATTTGATCGGTTGCAGTTTTTGTGAAGGTTTTGGCGATTGCCTTAATTTTAGAAAAACGATCGGGATTGTTCCTCTCATCTAACTCAACAAATCCAAACGGATCATTTCCCGTTATGTCGATTAATTTCAACTTCTCTTGAATAAAATCTTGCCTAAATACAATTTTCTCCATCAGCTTTGTTTGCTGAGTTTGAAGTTTTTTCTGTTGAGGCTTGGTGATGCCAGCAACAGTTAACTGTTGCTCGATCGATTCAATCTCTCGATAGATATCAGATTGTTCTCGCAAGCTACCAACAAAAGATTTTTCAAAATATTCAGTGTATTTTTTAGCTTCTTTGGCTTGCATCTCCTCCTTATCTTGGAGTGCTTTTTGTGTAGATTTTAGATCTTTTTCGCTTAACTCATCATCATTAATACTTTGCTGTAGTTTATCGATGTCTTGTTGTCGCTTGGTTTGTCTGCGCTTAACATCACGAATCACCGCATAATACCAAGCAGATAATACCTGTGCTTGTGTTAGCGTTAAAATTGGTACATCTACGGTACTAAAGCCTCTGGCTGATAATGTGACGGCATTGAGCATCATTGCAAATGTCTGAACTAATCCAGGAAGCTGGTAATTACCATAATCAGAGAAGATAACTTCTTTAATAAATTTCTCCCAGATCTCAAAGAAATTGGCAGATTCTATATTTCCAGGTATGAAAACTCGGACATGACGATCGCTTTCGTCGAGCAAGATAATTCGATATACTTTTTGAAGATATTCTATAAACCTGTCGATCGTACTCTCAACAGCCAGTCGAGCCTGTAGCTCTCCAGGTAGTGGAGATTTATATAATATTTTTATCTCTCCAATTATTTCTCGATCGTAAATCGCATTATTTCCTTGAATCTTGACACTCAGTGTTTTATTACTGCTACTCAACTTAGCTAAGTTCAATCGACGAATCAAATTAGTGGCATCTAGAGATCTCGCGATGCTTTTAACTTCTGGATGACAAACTAATGAGTCGATCGTATCTTGCGTAGGTGAAACAACTTGACTCGCGATCGCACTAGTCAAGATCTTGAGATCGATAATAGTTGGTGCTGTAGATAATAGGCTTGGCATAGCATATTTAAGATAGGATTATTCAATCTGTATCCGCCGGACGAATTCTGACTTTTCGAGAATCGATCGTGACTATCGCACCTGTCAATAGCTCAGATTGAAAGCGATTTAAAAATTCTAGACAAGCATTAGAATGCTGCGTCGTTGCCAAATTAGACAATCTGACAATCCCCGCATGAGGTTGACCTTTAACTATTGCTAATTCACCAAAATCTTTGTCCTGAGTAATGAGAATGCGATTTTCAAGATGAGCGGTTGCCAAAATTTCCTCATCCCCAGGATCTATATCCCAATCGCCCGTCCAAATTACGTCATACCCCGCAGCAATTAGATCGTCTCGTACCCGAAACGACATATTAGTGTCAAGTAATATCTTCATTACGCAGTTTCAAGTAACAGGGGTTCGACGCGCTCGTGTCCGACGAGACGATGTGCGTAGACTAGACAAGCTCGAACATCCTCTGCTTCCAGCCAGGGATAAGCAGCTAGTAAAGTTTCCGCAGTATCCCCCGCCGCTAACATGCCTAATACCTGTTCTACAGCTAGTCTTCTACCTCTAATAATTGGCTTGCCAGCAAAAATCTGAGGATTGACAGTGATTCGAGCGAGTAACTCTTGTTCGTTCATTTGTATACCAACCTTCCTTTGTACTAGAGTATCTCAACCCAACTAGGAATACTCATCGAATCAGAGCAAATGAACTCCCATTCGACGAGTATCTAACAAATGTACTATGCTATCTCTCTAACAGTCATCTTGTACTCATATTGCTGGGCGGTTACTTTGCGCTTTTCAAAGTGATAGCCTCTCTTCTTGAGTACGTGCATGGTTGCAGAGAAACGGTGGCTAATCTGCTCGACCAGTTCATTGGCAGAGTGCCAACAGCCATCAGACATTAGCGCGATCGTGCGGTCAGGAAGGTTATTTTCCATTTTTTTAGGTAGGTATGTTTTGTACAACTAGGTCAGCTATAGGTTAATCTGGAAACAAGTATTATTTTTGATTGAGCTAGGTCTGACCTAGTTCTTTCCATTTGATAATAGTTTGTTGTTAATGCTCTGTCAAGCAAATTAATTATAAGCCATATACTTCAACACACTTCAAAAAAATACATGGCTTTGGCGCTTAGGCGAGTAAAATAGATATAGATAAATCCTTTTCAGGGATTGAAACAATGCTTCTGTTAAGTACGTTGTATTATGCAGTTTGATAAGCCCTATCAGGGATCGATCTAAAATATATCAATTCTTCGCCAGGATCTACCCTGGCTTTTTTGATGCTCGATACTCATACGTGCATTTAGCATAGTCCCATTATTTGCATTTGCGCTTGCGGTATAATTGCTAGTATGCCACACTATTTCTAAAAGTGCAACTACTCTGTCGAAATGGCTCGAAAAAAAGATACCATCACACTTTCAATTCCACCTGGAACCAAAGAGCAACTAGAAGCGATCGCGCGTAATCTCCAGATCTTATGGGGCAAAGAACCCAGTATTTCCGGGCTTATTGTCGCGATCGCTCAACAGCAAATCACTGTTGGACAACAGTTCACCTTCGATAAATCGCACGTATACTCTCTAGAGAAGGCGATTAAGCTATTGGTAGATACAGGCTCCCTTGGCGATGCTCAAATCCTAGTAGAACTCCTACTTGCCAAAGCCACCCTTACCCCCGAACATCGTCAGACTCTATTTCAACATGTCAGTCAGCCAGAAGGAGGATGGCGGATGGAGATCGATCGATATTGCGAACAAAAGCAACCATTTCGGCTACTATACCAAGATGCTCAAGGCGATTCACTGGAATATACCGTTCGGTATGCGGAGATTGCTTTTCATGACAAGCGGTTTTATGTCGATGCTTGGTGTGAGGAAGTGCCAGATGCTCCTGATTATCCCGAACTAACGCACAATCGTTGCTTTAGACTCGATCGCATTCAAGCGATCCTGCCGATTAGTAGCGCATGGCGGGATCTGGGTTTGGATTCCTTGCTAGTGCAATTACACTTTTATGGCGGTTTGATAAAAGCTTATGAATTCAAACCGGGTATCGACGAACGAGAAGAAATAAGCGATGGAGTCAGAAGAGTATGGCGGAGAACTTCCAGTCCTTTTTGGCTGCTAAAGGAGATTCGTGGTTATGGTAAAGATTGCGAAGTGGTGGAGCCTGAAAGTGTCAGACAACAAGCCAAAAAAGATGCTCGATCGATGTTAGCGAATTACGATCGAGCAGCCGCTGTTACCGATCGAAAGTTACCTTCTGAGTGACATGAGACAGAGTTCCCCGACTTAATCGAGCGCTGCTGCGTTACATTGCACTGAAGATACCGCTTGGGTATCGATCGATCGTCGAGTACAGAACATATGGAAGCAGTTATTCCCACCGCATGGTTCGATCGATCGGCACTCAGTGTCGCACCGGATTTAATCGGGTGTACGTTAGTGCGTCAACTTCCCGACGGTACCCAGTTACGCGGCATCATTGTCGAAACCGAAGCATATCAAGAAGGCGATCCGGCTTGTCATGCCTATCGCAAACAAACCAAACGCAATCAGATCATGTTTGGTGCGCCGGGATATATCTATGTGTATTTGATTTATGGGATCTATCATTGCGTGAATGTCGTGACCGATCGAATCGGTGCGCCCAGTGCCGTGCTAATTCGGGCGCTAGAGCTGACTCCAGAGACACTAAGTACCATTTTGCTCAAACCCAAGGAGAAGCCCATCAAAGCCGCCGCAGGGCCAGGGAAACTCTGTCTGGCGATGCAAATTAACTTAGCTCTTTACGGTACTAAATTAGAACTCGGCTCTGGACAAGCGATGTGGATCGAACACCGCTCGATCGATTGGCAAGCCAAGCTCGATCTCGGCACGAACGAACTTACCCAAACCACCCGCATCGGACTGACACAGGGGGTAGATTTGCCGTGGCGATGGTATCTCAAGGGTTGTCAGGCGGTTTCTAAGTTTGGGTAAGGGGTAATGGGTAAAGGGTAAAAGGTAATAGGTAAGCTATCTACCGCTATCCACTATTCACTATTCACTATCCCCTATCCACTATTCACTATTCACTATCCACTATCCACTATTCACTACTAACTTTGTTCTTATGCAAGATTTGACGATCGATCTCGTTGTGGATGTGGGTAATTTAACTGTAAGAGTGCAATAGCTTTCGACTCAGCCTGATGACTGAGAAAGTTTGGGGGAATGGCTGAGCTATCCCCAAAATTCTGAGAATGGGGTTGGGAAAAATTACCCACTATGCGAGATTATGTACCGTAAAATTCTGCTCTGTGCCGCGATCTGTGCTGCCTCAATCTTGCCAGCAAGTGCCAACGACAGCCCCGAACCCGCGAACGTATTGACATCTGAAGATCTGTCTACGGTGGCGGCTGAAGCCAAATCCTGGCAAGGTACCCGCTATCGCTATGGCGGTAAAGATAAAAATGGCGTGGACTGCTCTCACTTTGTCTATGCGGTCTACAATCGAATTTTCGAGGGTTATGATTACCGGATGGCGGATGAGTATTTACACGATCCGGACTTCGCCCCAACCAAATCGCCGATCGTTGGCGATGTAATTATTTTCCCATCAGTCGGCGGCGGATCTGCACACATGGGGATCGTTACCGATGTGAAGAGCCGCAAATTTATTGGCGCTCAATCGAGTACGGGTGTAAAGGAAACTAGCTTTGCACCGGGAAGTTATTGGGGCAAACGTCCGTATCGGATTTTATCACTGTTACCATCTGACTAGCGATCGATTACGAATCATGCCAGTTGCGCCCCACGGTTGTCGAGATCGGGCGCGATCGCGTTACAGTGGTTGGATACCAGCATCATCCTCAGCACCCGATCGCGAGCGTCTTAGTTTTTCACCGTGCCATGTCACAACTCCCCACCACCCTCGAAGACTCGATCGTTCTGGCTCAATCCGCCGCCTTAGCTGCGATCGCAGCGGGACACCAACGGATTACGATCGAGATCGCCATTCCCGAACTCAAGTCGATGAATTTGGCACGCCTATTTATCGAATCATTTAGCGATCGTGGCAATACCCTCAAGGTATTCTTCCCCGATACTGGTGCTGCTGCTCTAGCCAAGCGGGATTGGCAGGATCTGAACTTTAAAATCGACGATTTGGGCAATAGTCGATCGCCAATTGAAACTAAAATTCAACCCGAAGACCAATTATTTATCGCGATCGAACCATCAGCGATCGAAGTTGCCCAAGTCGAGCAATTATGTAATGCTGTAGGATCTCGTCCCGTCATCTTATTCTTACCCAAACTTGAAGATGCTGCAATCGTAGGCATCGGTTATGCCGCCAGACAGCTCCGCGACAGGTTTTTGAGTACTCTCACCTGTGCCTACTATATCAAACCCCTCGAAGCCGCTGCCCTCTACCGTTGCTACCCCGATCTCTGGCAAGTCTGGCTGGAGCAAGACGATGATTATACCCTCCTTGCCGAATCACCACACAAACCCGTCGGCGACGAGCTAGACGCGCTCCTGATGCCTGCTAACCCAGCTTCAGGCGATAATCCTACTGCGACTAAATCGCCGAGTTTATTCGCCAGTTTGGGGCGGTTCTTGCGGACGTTGAGTAGATAGCAGGTAGGGGATAGCTTGCACTGAGCGACAGCCGAAGTGTGGATAGTGGATAGTGGATAGTGAATAGTGAATAGTGGATAGTGGATAGCTTGCACTGAGCGACTTGTGCTGAGCGACAGCCGAAGTGTGAATAGTGAATAGTGAATAGTGAATAGTGGCTATTGTGCTTATTGGGTAGGAAGGAATTATAGTAATTCTCAATTCTCAATTCTCAATTCTCAATTATTTCCTCCAGCGTTTTTTCCATTGGGACGTAGTTTCCAAGCCACAATCATCCTGCTCAAGTTCGCGGCGAATGATAATTTTAGCCATCGAATCTGATAAGGTTAGATCGCGATAAGGAACCGCCGCCCGCGTCTGCAAATGTTCGAGTTCTTGTTGCGATAATGGGGCTAATTGTGATGATGTAAAACTCGCAACCGTGCCTGGAGATTTTCTGCCGACGGGACTAGTATCGCCGACAAATAATCCGGCGGCAACTAGCGCCGTCCGCACTGCCGAGGCACAGGAATAAGTAGCAATTATCCCATCAGACGCGCAACATTTCGCTACTCGATCGATAAATTCGAGCGTCCACAATTGCGGGCAAGCAGTTGGTGAAAATGGATCGAGAAAAATAGCATCGGCTGTAAATTCTCGGGCGATTACTTGCCCGATCGTTTGACGGGCATCGCCAAAAATTAATTGTGCTTTTAAGCGTTCGGTTTCAACTATTCCTGCACCCACAAATCGAGTCAATAGTTGTGGAATCGGCTCTTCCCAGTCACCAAGTAAATTATGTTCGATCGCCGAAATTGGCACGGCGCGATCGAGTTCTAGCGCGATAATCTCCACAGTACAATCGGGATGCGATCGCCAAATCGTCGCTAATGCAGCGGCACTATTGTAACCCAATCCATAACAAATATCTAAAATCCGCAAATGACCGCGACTAGCTTTTTGGGCTAATAAAGTCGGAATGGCATACTTATAAATCGACTCTTCCCGCGCACCATATTTACTATGAAAAGTCTGTCCAAACTCTTCCGAAAAAAAAGTATACGAACCATCATCGGTGATGCAAGGGTTAAATTGGGACATATAAATACCGCTCGGCGAGTGCGAACATCAAGGTATTCGGCTGCTTTCGGATCGCGCCGCGAATAACGATGCTGCTATTATCCTAAATGCCTAAGACTACGCAACGCAAGTTAGATTAAATCGAAAATTCCAGCAATCGGGAATATTCCCCTGAATCTGCCCATGCGAGTAACTGTGAGGCACGCATCACACCCCAGGGACTTTGGTAATTCATAAAGCCAACAATCTTGGCGATCCGATCGAGATTACTGATACTATTAACATCGAACTGTCGGGCTTGCGTTTCAAAGGCATCGATCGTTTGTTTATTGAGATATTCGTGAGGCAATCCACTCAATTTCATCAATGTCGAGATGGCAGTATCGAGATTTTGACAGGCAAGTAAACCCGCCCTATCGCTAGTAAATTTAGACATCACAATCCAATTGTACAGCGCGACTTCCACCCCATTAGCTGCTAATCCACCCAATCCAAAGGTGGTAGTACTCACCACGGTTTTCAACATTGGCATGACAATAGACAACTGCTGATAAGCTAGATAACCGCTCTTGACGCGCGCCAGTTCGTGTCCGAGTAAAAATAGTAATTCCTCATGGGAAAGCCATTCCATCGCCTCTAGATTAACGCCAATCGCGGGCTGCTCGACACCGATCGCATAGGAAACTATATATCCCGTGCCGCGATGCAGATATAATTCGGGCACGGGACTGACATCTAAAATTGCTGCCGCTTCGAGCAATGCCTGATGCAATGCGGGGAAGTTGGCATCATTGACTCGAAAATCTTCACCCTGAACTTGCAAACGCACCAATCGATCGATCCCATACTCATTAATCTTCTTGAGCAGCAGCGATAAACCGGGCATCTTCTCTAGATTCATCAGTGCTTGCCGATCTAGCGGATGTCGGTAGCTTTCGGGACGCAGCTCCTTGAATATGTGTCTAGTCACGGCGATGGTGGTGCTAAATTGGGACGAGGGGACTGGGAGATCGATTGATGTGGCTGTCACGGTTGTGTGTCCCGATCGTGTATGGACAGCATATTCACTAACTCATCCTAACTTATTTATTTAAAGTTCCTAGTCTCCCATCCCCCAGTCCCCCATCTTCCCCTCCGATCGCTCGATCGCGTATAATCGAGCCAGGGAAGTTGTCATCACTTGAGACTAAAATGCTAAGAGCCGGAATCGTTGGACTGCCGAATGTGGGCAAATCGACATTATTTAATGCCCTAGTTGCCAATGCCAAAGCTGAAGCTGCTAACTATCCGTTTTGCACGATCGAGCCGAATGTCGGTAGCGTCTCGGTTCCTGACGAACGGTTGCAAGTCCTCGCCGATATGGTGAATTCTGAGAGTGTCGTCCCCACGCGGGTAGAATTCGTCGATATCGCCGGATTAGTGAAAGGTGCTAGTCAGGGAGAAGGTTTGGGGAGCAAATTTCTGTCCCACATTCGGGAAGTAGATACCCTCGTCCAAGTCGTCCGCTGTTTTGAGGACGATGATATCATCCATGTTTCCGGCGTTGTCGATCCCCAGCAGGATATTGAAGTCATCAATCTCGAACTGATTTTAGCCGACATCGACCAAATCGAAAAACGGATCGATCGAGCCAGAAAAACCGCCAGAACTAGTAAAGAAGCCCAAATCGAAGTCATCGCCCTCGAAAAACTGCTCGTCGATTTAAACGCAGGTAAAGCCGCGCGTCAAGTCGAACTCACGGATGAAGAAAGCGAAAGTATTAAAGGGTTGGGATTGCTCACTCGCAAACCGATGATTTATGCCGCCAATGTATCGGAAGAAGATCTAGCCACAGGTAATGATTTTGTCGAGCAGGTTCGCGCCTTTGCAGCTAAGGAAGATGCTCAGGTGACGATCGTTTCCGCCCAAGTCGAAGCCGAACTCCTCGAACTACCAGCGGAAGAAAAAGCCGAATTTCTCGAATCATTAGGCGTATCTGAAGGCGGTTTAAAATCCCTCATTCGCGCGACATACCATCTGCTCGGACTTCGCACCTACTTTACCACAGGGCCGAAGGAAACTCGCGCCTGGACGATTAAAGCGGGGATGTTTGCACCCCAAGCCGCAGGTGTGATTCACTCGGACTTCGAGAAAGGTTTTATTCGCGCCAAAACCATTTCCTACGCTGACATGGTTGCGACTGGTTCGATGCAAGCTGCCAAGGATAAAGGCGTCCTACGCAGTGAAGGGAAGGAATATCTAGTCCAAGAAGGGGACATTATGGAGTTTCTGCATTCGTGATGCTCCTTGATGAGGGGAAAGGGTAAAGGGGAAAGGGGAAAGGGGAAAGGGTAAAGGGTAAAGGGTAAAGGGTAAAGGGTAAAGGAGAGGTAATTATTAACTATTAATTATTAATTATTGAAGATTTTGCTGCGTTACTTTTCACATGAAAATTATCGAGTTGGAGAAAAGTCTGTAATAAAACACTAGCACCACGATCGCATTCTTCAGGCGAAGTATACTCGTCTGCGGAATGACTGACTCCCGCGCGGCTGGGGACAAAAATCATCCCCATAGCTGTAAACCGACCGATTTCTTGGGCATCGTGTCCCGCGCGGCTGGGCATGTGGGTGTAAGCTAAACCCATATTTTGACAGACGCCCTCGATCGATTTCATAATTTGGCGATCTGCTAATGTAGGGCGAATGTGCAGCGTTTGCTGGATCGAAATTGCCGTCTCGGTAGTTCTGGCAATGGTGATAATTTCGGCTTTGAGATTCGCCGTCAGCAGTTGCAAACGTTCCTCCGAGAGATCTCGCATGTCGATTCGCAGATCGACCATTCCAGGCACCGTATTAGTGGCATTGGGCGACACATTGAGATAGCCGACAGTGGCAACTTGGTCGCCATCGATCGAGCGGGCGATTTTATTCACAGCTAGGACGATTTCGGAGGCGGCAACTAGGGCATCTTTCCGCAGATTCATCGGGGTAGTGCCAGCATGATTGGCGCGTCCGATAACGTTGACGGCAAATCGGTATTGCCCAACAACTCCTGTCACAATCCCAATCGGTTTATCGAGATGTTCTAAGACACCACCTTGTTCGACATGTAGCTCTACAAACGCCACCATCTCGCCAGATTTGCGTTTGGCTGTCGCAATTTGCGCCCAATCACCATCAATTCGATCGAGACATTCCTGAATCGGGGTACCATCCAAACGGGCATAATAACTGGCATCTTCTAATACCTCCCCCGCCATTCCCTTCGAGCCAATTACCGAACGTTCCTCATCGGTAAAGACAATTACCTCGATCGGGTGGTACAGTCGGATCGATCGATCGTGCAAAACTCGCACTACTTCAATCCCCGCCAGCACGCCCAAACAGCCATCATAACGCCCACCAGTCGGCACGGTATCGATATGCGATCCAGTCGCGATCGCTCCTGCATCTGGATTTAGACCCTCATAGCGACCGATAATATTACCAGCCGCATCCATCCTCACAGTCATTCCCGCTTCAACCATCCAAGTTTGCACCAATTTACGCGCGCGCAAATCTTCAGGTGTAAACGCCACGCGACTGATCCCACCTTGGGGTAGCTTGCCAATTTCGGCGAGTTCGGTTAGGCTGCGATCGAGTCTAGCGGCATCGATTTTTAATTCACTGAGAATCGGTGATGATGTAATTGTCATGAATTTAATTAAGTAATAAGTAATAAGTAATAAATAGGTTAGATGATGTGACTTTCAACTCGTTCGCGTAGCGTCCCCGTTCGCGTTGGCGAAGCCTGCCTTAGGCACAGCGTCTGCCTTAGCAGAAGGGGAATCGATTATTGCTAACAATCTAAACCGGGCGATCTGACTAATTTCCTCGATCGCGTTAGCTAATTCTTCATCGGCTGAATTCTGTAAGCGGCGATCGAATGCTGCTATGATGCTCGATTTAGTATGGTTTTTAACGGCAACAATAAAGGGGAAATCAAATTTTTCTAGATAAGATCGATTGAGTTGTTGAAACCTAACATATTCATCCTCACTCAACCGATCTAAGCCAGCACCTGATTGTTCTTG
>NZ_JANLWO010000587.1:0-1614 GCF_031364565.1 Chamaesiphon sp. OTE_20_metabat_361 | reverse complement strand
TAAAAATGGCAGGGTGGGGAAAGCGGCACCGACCCAATAGACGAGCATGGTTGCTAGTAAGATCCCAAAGGAGAGGTTGTCCAGTTGATTCTGGAGTGATACTAAGTTCATGTTGTAGCTAGATAAAGGTTTTAGATAAATTGATTAGTGGGTGTTTGGGATGATTTATATTTCCGATGCCCTAAAGCCTCAAGCCTAACCCTCAGTCTTGCCAATCGGGAATCACCCACACTGGCGGCGCTGAGAGCTTTTTGAGCCGAGCTGCTTCGGCGATCTCATGCATTTTGTCTAAAGAAGTTTCGTTGATAAATTTGGCAGCCGATTCTAGATGAGCTTGGTTTTGACAGCGATCGGGTCGAACACAGCCGTTAATGCAAACTTCATCACATTTAATAATCGTATTAGTTTCCACGTCTCAAAGAAATTTTGAACCTCATCAAATATTTTAGCCCAACTAGATCGGGGTGAGGGGGTGGGATCTCCCCGGCTAAACAAAAAGTCAGGAACCAACCTTTAAGGTTAGTTCCTGACTTTGGTTGTTGACTGCTGGCAATAAGAGGATGTCTGAAAAGTCTAATTGCTTCGTTTGCAGTGAGTAAATCCCCCTAAATCCCCCTTAAAAAGGGGGACTAAGAGTCCAGTTCCCCCCTTGAAAAGGGGAGTTAGGGGGGATTCTCTAGGGTTTAAGCTTAGCAGAGTTGAGTTTTCAGATCCTCTAAGCGACAGTCAAAGTATTAACCCTCTAACGTTTATCGCGGAAGCCTGTCAACCAATCCCGGAGTTGTTCGGACGCCACATCGCGACCGCCCAAACCGAATGAGATCGCCATTGCCACGGCGATCGCACCTAGCAATAGACCGAATGCTAAGTTAACGATACTCGCCGCAATTCCCATCTGCTGGAGTGCCATCGCACCGACAAAGACGATAATTGCCAAGCGAGCGACCTGTCCGAGGATTTGGGATTGGTGTGTACCCGAGCTGCTGACGACTCTTTGCGCCAAGTTGGCTAGATATAGACCGATCGCAAACACGACGATTCCAGATAAAACTTGTCCGGAGATCAACAGCAAGCCATTAACTAGCTGGGTGAGCGAATCAATCCCTAAGACGCCAGTAGCAGCGACAGCGGCAACCAACATCACCCCAATCCGGGCGACTAATCCGGCTATTTCCGAAGGTGTCTGCTTGCGAGTACTGGGGACGATCTCGCTGCGAGTCACTGGTGTCCCTGATGGTGGTACGCTCAGGGGACTAGCTGTCGTCGAATCATGTAAAGAATTGAGTCCCAACGCCCGGAAGATATTGTTGAAACCCAATCCATTGAGGAGATTGGTAACTAGCTCGCCGATGAACTGACTGACAACATAAGCCACGGCTAAAATCGCCGCTGCGGTCAGAATTTGGGGGATGATATCCAATACTCGTTGGAGCATGGAAGTGGCAGGGCCAGAGATCGCTGGGATCTGGAGCGCATCGAGAGCGGCGACTGCCGTCGGAATCAACACCATCAGGTAGACAACAGTGCCCAATAAACCCGAGAGGGATTGACCGGGAGCGGCTCTATTTAAGCCAATTTTGGTAGCTAATCTCTCAGTTCCAGCCGCCGCTAGTA
>NZ_JANLWO010000570.1:0-3236 GCF_031364565.1 Chamaesiphon sp. OTE_20_metabat_361 | reverse complement strand
CAAAGTTTTTGTCGATGACAAATCCCCGATTAGAGTCATTAGGCGCACAAATCCCCCGTCGCAGCAGATTTTGGATCAGGATGGAGGAGGATTTGGTAACATCTTGGAAGCCAGCACAATTGATAATTACGCCTAGTGGTGTAGCTAAAGTTTTGGACTCGCGATCGTCACTATCGATGTATTCACAGCCTATACCGCCAGCAGCGAGCGGCAGAGCTTTGACAAACTTACCTTTGACAAAAGTTAACTTATCTTGGGCAACAAGCGTATCTACGACATCTAAATATTCGCCGCCCGCGCGTCGTTGCAACTTGCCGATCTCGACGGCATAAATCGACACGAATTGCTGTTGTTCGCCTGCATCGAGTAGATTTAAGGCCTGCATGGTCACTTTGGAGATCTGACCGTGAATATCCGAGATATTAATCTGTTGGGCACTAGCAGCGGCGACATCTAGCCGCACCGCTTCAAAGATTTGTTTGGCAGTAACGGGGGTGGTGTCTAGGAGGGCGACTAAGGCGGCTGGCGTATAGTCGATACTGGGCACTTCGCGACTGATGCGATGTGGGAAAGCCGCATTCGGCGAGAGAATGATGAATTTCTCAACTAAACCAGTCAGGGTTGGTGAATCATTGAGGCTGTAAAGTGTATCTAGGGTACCAGCATTCGAGCCGACAATCAGAATTTGACGATCGGGTTGTTGCGCTAATGACTGACAGATCCGATCGAGATTAGCTGCTAGCGATGGCTCGTACATGTTATCGATGTAGCAGAGATTAGCTGCCTCATCATTTACTCTTTCAAAGGCGACATTTGGGGGACTACCGATCGCGAGTACCAATTTTTTAGTAGCAAAGTAAGCCCCAGCTTCGACATTAATGTTCATCAGATCGCGATCGACATCCAATACATCCGTGGTGACTAGATCGATCTCGATTAAGCCTTTACTAACTGCATCTGTTATTAAGCTGGCGACACGTTGTTTGAGATAGAGTCCAAATATTTGGCGCGGAATAAATAAGTCATCCCAGCGACCGTCCATAATATCCGCCTGATTGGTTTGCAACCATTTAGTTGCTAATTCACCCGCATCATCTGTTTGCGGCGCGAATAACCAGTCGCGGTTGGCATTCAACCAATCCGTAAAATGCGCGCGTTCGATCGGTTGAGGCAGGAATTCGATCAGTGGTGAGATTAATAAGCAGCTTTGTCCAGATCTATTACCGTAAGGAATTCCCGTCCAGAACTCGCCCGACTTTTCCGTAACGATAATTTTGACAGGCTGAAAGTCGTCAGCATTTTCGCTCGTACTATTGCGCTGCTCAAGTAGCTCTAAATAATGAATTAGGGTATACGCCGATGAGATGCCCGCACCGATAATTGCTAGGTCGTAACATTTTCCAGATGTTAATTGCTCCGCTGGTAAATTGGTCTGGACAACTAAATTTGAATATTGCATGATAGACGTTACTGAAAGATCGATGAAAATTTAGATTTGTCTACGATATGTCTCAATTTAGATCCAATCAATTACCTGGCTAATCCAGAATAACCTAGCAATCTTCTTTACAATATGTAAAATACATCTAATTTGGAGCGCGATTTTTTGAGACGATCGCCTCTGATTAAATCTAATATACTCTTGTTGCTGTTACTTGATATCCGCTAAATCAATGATGTTGGTGGCTCTTTCGTACTTATGGCGATCGTTTGGAGGGGATAGGGGATAGGGGATAGGGGAATTAAATTGCCAAGTTTGATATCTGGCAATACTTTTTTCACCAACAGATCGAGAGATCTCTTATTTCTCGATGCTCAAGTTGGGCGGCTCGCGGAACTTAATTACTTTGGCAGGATTGCCGACGACAGTGGCAAAATCGGGGACATCTCTAATTACCACCGCCCCGGCACCGACCGTACACCAGCGCCCAATCTGAATGCTCGGAATCACAACCGCGCCAGCGCCAATATGCGTCCCTGCGCCCACTCGGACGTGACCGCACAGAGTCGCATGTGGGGACACATGGGCGTAATCCCCGATCGAGTTATCATGGTCGATACTAGCGGCGGTATTAACTAATACATGCGCGCCGACTTCGGCTCCAGCTTGAACGATCGCACCTTGTAAGATGACCGTACCCACCCCAATCTTGGCTTTGGCAGAGATAATCGCACTACCATGAATTGCCGTGCCGTAATTTGCCGTAATTAATTCTGCCAGCTCGGCACGGCGTTGATTGTTGCCGACACTAATAATCAAGGGTGCATCCAATTCGGGAAAACCCAGTCCCAATAACCGAATCCCATCGCGGATCTCCATCCCCTTGAATTTAGCATCCGGGGGGTTGTCATCAAACATGCCAATCACTTCGATATCTAGGCTGTTGAGGATGTCGGTGATGACCTTGGAGTGCCCACCAGCTCCATACAAATACATGTATTTAGTAGCCGCCATATAATATCTTTAATTTAACTGATAATTGATAATTGGGTTTTAGAGGATGTCTGAAAAGATATCGCGTGGGGTGGGCAGTGTCTTGTTTCGCTCAATCTGGAGGGCACCTCCGCAAGCGCGAACCGCTGTCTTGTCTTGACGCACACAACCGTGAGGGCGCGATGCGCGCTCGGCGGGTTTCCCGCCGGGATAGCGCATCAGCGACGCATCGACCTGGAGGTTTCCTCCAGGTTGTGTGCGTCAAGACAAGACAACCTCCCAGCGTGGCGGGTCACCCGCCACGCGTTCGATGCGTCGCTGTCTTGTCTCGCTAAACCCTTCGAGTCAAAGCCTACGTATCGCGAGCCGCTGACCCAAAGCCATGGGTCGGGAACCTCCGCGTGATTTCAGTCGCTGCCCACCAGCTAGGTTTCAGGCGTAATCTATTTTATAAATAATTGCACCTACTTATAACTCTAATAACGTATCTACCCAAGCAGGCGCTTTGGGCAGCGAATTACCCAGCTTTTCAAACATCAGTAGCGCCACCAGATGCACGACAAAAACATAGACAAAATTACTCACTAACACCAGCGCGATCGCCAGCACTTGAATTACTGGTAGACTCGGCTCGGCTAAGATCCCGACTTGCACGAACAGCCATTCACAAAAGTCGCGCATCCTGAGCATCAGGTAGATCCACAAATCCTCACCCAATAACACCGAAGTCAACCAAAACCGGAAGAATACCCCCAGGCAATCGACCAGCGCCCCCAGTGAAATCGATGTCAGCCAGCTAGTC
>NZ_JANLWO010000697.1:0-5039 GCF_031364565.1 Chamaesiphon sp. OTE_20_metabat_361 | reverse complement strand
GGTGAGGGCTGAGGTTTGTGGGTTGTACCAACCGGATTTGGTATCATACCTCAATCCAGCAATGCCTATTTTCTCAACCTCGATCGCTACTCAATCGCATTAGCATCAACAACAGCTCCTGACAACTGCTGTCTGCGCTTGAGCACCATTTTGATGCCAAAGGCAGTCAAAATCATCGTTCCGATTAGATTTGACGGTTCGGGTACGTTAGTTGCTTCAGCCCGCGCGATCGTAGTTATCGAACTGAGATCGCTAGTCATACCAGCGCTAACTAGAGTATTACTCACTGTCCGATCCCAACCGATCGCATCGAGCGCCCGTCGATCGTTTTCGCTAATTTGTAATGACTCACCTGCTGCAATCGTCGGATCTAGGATTCCTAACCCTAAATTATCTTGCCAATGACTGTTTTGACGACCATCGCCAAAAATCTCACCAGTTGAAAAAGCAGCTATTTTTGTGTTGCCACCGTCTAGGGAAAAGTATTTCTCGCGCTTATCTGCCGTCCAATCGATCGCGTTGACATTTTTACTATCATTAGAATAACGAAATAAATCTAACATGCTGACATAATCGAGTCGATCTTCTGGCTCATAATTTGGGGCACCAGTGCGATCCAAAATATCCACGCCGCTCATAAAACCTAGCGCGTGACCGATCTCATGAGTCGCAATTCCGACAAAATCAAAAGCACCTGCGGTAATGCCGTCGCTTCGATTGAAATCCCACACAAATGTATTATTAAAAGCGATCGAGGCATCAATATTATTACTATTATTTTCTAAGCCTAGAGCTTTGGCATTAGCAGTAGTAAGATTAATTGTTTGATTATTTGCATTGCCATTATTATCTAAATAAGGGATGGCACTACCAACTCCATAAGGACTATTTGCCGTCCGATTGAGCAATAAATTAACTGCCGATCCTTTGGAGAGACTATTAACTGCCGTATTGTCATCGGCGGAGGTACGATCGCGAGTAACCGCATTATAGACTCGATCGTATGAATACAATCCAATCTGAGAACTAGCTTCTCCCAGGGTTCCTGCTCCTAAAGCTGCGAAATTGATATCGATATTAACAGTTACATTGTCCTTAAATAACGAAGACCACTGTGCGCCTGCGGCGGTAAATCCATCGATCGCTAGTTGTGATGTTCCAGCAGCAGGTGCAAAATTAAAAGTCAAAGCATTGGCTGGAATCGGACTCAAACTACCAATACTTCCAACTACTGTAATACCCGCGCCAATAATTGTTTGCTTGAGTTTGACAACATGTATTTTCATTGTTGTAGTTGTTGATGTGTATTGTTCAAAGCAAAATTCTCGCTATTCGCACAAACTTAACTACTAATTTGCGTGTAACTTTCACGCTACCTTGAGTTCTGTAAGCTGGGAATTTTTAAATTACAAGATATTTTGCAATGCGGATATCTTAGCTCACATCGAGGACGATCGATCGAAAATTCCCCAGCCCTCTTGGTTGAAGCTAGCTGGGGAAGATCGATCGACTTAAATTTTAGATTGTTTTGGTAGTGGATTTAGCACGTTGCTGCCTGCGCTTTTGAATCAGCTTAAACCCAAAGACCGCACCAATTGCTGTCCCGATGAAATCAGCAGGTTCGGGCACTGCTGTCGCTACCGTAGCTCGATTCCAACCAATGACATCAAATGCTCGTAAATCATTTTCAGAGACTGTCAATATTTCGCCAGCAGCCGTAGTCGGATCCATAATCCCAATGTCTAAATTATCTGACCAGTGGCTGGCTTGACGAGGGCAGAGCAATGTTCCACCGGGCGTACAAGTATCTCGACCAAAATTTACACCTCTGGCAAAAGAAGCAATTTTGGTCAGTCCGCCATCTAGCGAGAAGTATTTATCTCTTTCATCAGCAGTGAAATCGATCGTGCGACTGGTATTGAGCGTAATATCGTTACTTAGCGCAGAATAACGAAATAGATCTAGTGTTCGCAGAAAAGTACCGTTTTCCGCAATTGCGCCATTTGCGTCGTCTAGTCCATCCACACCGCTAATGAATCCTAGTGCGTGACCGATTTCATGAGCGGCAACTCCGACAAAATCAAAAGTACCAGGTGTGATGCCATCGCTGAAATCGAAATCCCAATTAAATGCGCTATTAAAAACAATATTGGCGTCTTCAGTACCATCAGGAATTAAGCCTAGAACTTTAGCATTGGCATTAGTCATCGCCACTCGACGGTTGTTGGCACCGCCATCGTTATCTACATAGGGGGTGGCACTAGCAGATCCACTTGGCCGATCTATCGTTTGATTGATGAGGATATTAAAATTAGATCCTGACGATAGACTATTGACTGCGGCAGTATCATCAGCCGATAACGGATTGCGGTGACTCGCCAAAGCATTAGCAACAATATTGTAGTTATAGACAGGATTGGTAGTATTCGCATATCCCAGCGTACTAGCACCAATATCCCGATCTTGGTAATTAATCGTAAAATTGAGCGTTACATCGTTGGTAAACAGTGAAGACCAAATTGCCCCTGCATCTGTGAATCCTTGGTACACCTGCGAACCAACAATTACGCCTGTCCCTGCCGTAAAATTAAACGTCAAGGCATTAGCTGGAGTCATTGCGCCACTGCTACCAATTCCAGCCAAGGTAATACCCGTCATCACAGCTACCTGCTGAAGTTTTTCGATGTAGGTCTTCATCAATTATAGTTATTCATAATATTCGCTAACCTATTATCGTGGTGTCTCGATCGTTTCACCACTGTGATAACACTCGTGTCATAAATCGATAATTCACCACGTATGTAATTACACGCAAAAAACGCGACAGCCAAACAGCTATCGCGAGAAAATAAGATAAGAAAACTAGAGTGAGACGATCGTACTGATGAAGAGTTACAGATTGGTAATAAAACCGACGATGCCGTGTCCGGTCAAAACTTCTTGGATTAATAATGCAACGAAGCCGATCATTGCTAGCCGACCATTGAGCTTCTCTGCGTAATCAGTCCAGCCAGCTTGAGGCCCCTCGGTAGTATACATTTTTGGTTCGATGGCGAAGTTGTTCTCTCTGCCGTCGTTGTCGATGAATGTTTTACCTTGCATAATTAATTCCTTGGTTGAGTAGTGCTATAAATGTTTTTTGTGTAAACTAACAGATGAGTAGCTACTATAATTTGTAACTACAGACCAGTGATGAAACCGACGATGCCGTGTCCAGTCAGAATTTCTTGGATCAGTAGAGATACAAAACCAATCATTGCCATCCGACCGTTGAGGGTTTCTGCGTACTTAGTCCAACCAGCTTGAGGGCCTTCTGTGACGTACATTTTTGGCTCGATCGCGAAGTTGTTCTCTCTACCGTCGTTGTCGATGAATGTTTTGCCTTGCATAATCTTTAGGTCGAGCTAGTCGCTCTATAAATATTTAGTTATGTAAACTAATATAACGATATCTTTACAAAAATGCAAGTTTTTTGTAAACAAACTTGTCACAGATGCAATAAAATTCGCCCGATTGCTATCACAGAGTCGATCGCAGCTCTATCTGTCAAATGTAAATTTTCGCTCCCATCCCCCATCTCTGCCATGAACGAGCGCCAAACTGATATCACTGTCACGATCGAGCTGTTTGCGATCTATCAGGAGACCTTTGGGCGGGAAGAAATATCTTACCGATTCCCACCAAATACGCCAGTGAAGGCGGTGTTAGACCGGATGATTGCCGAGCGACCAAAATTAGCGCAATGGCGCGAGGTGACGCGATTTGGCATCAATCTAGAATTCGTCGATCCCGAGACAATCGTTCGCGATGGCGACGAGATTGTGTTGATTCCACCTGTTAGTGGGGGGTAGGGGGTAAGGGGTAATGGGTAATGGGTAATGGGTAAGGGGTAAAGATAGCTTTTGGATGGAGATCCTAGTCGATCGAGGAGAGTGAGTAAACCTCCTGCAAAAGTAAAAATGCAATCTTTTTGGATACTGTTTTCCCCTATTCCCTATTCCCTATCCCCTGACTTACGCAGGAAGTCTAGTGTTTGCTGGCGAGTCCGGAAGGGTGAATGTGCCAGTGGCGATCGATCGCTTGCCAATGATAGGCACTGAGGGGTTGGAGCTTGCTGGTAAAGATCTCGATGGCACAGCCACCCCGGTAACACTGCTGAGCGATCTGCTCTAAGAACATCGTCCGAAACGTATACTCGATGACTGCATCACCTTGGAGCAACATTAATTGAAGTGTGGCGGCAAGTCGATCGATTCGGGCTTCGATGCCTTCACAAATTGTATCTACAGCAAAATCAGCGAACTCGGCAATGTCTAACGCGATCGGGCGATCGATTTGCGGACTCCAAGATGCTAAGTGGAGATCCCATTGCGTCTGAAAAGCGGGAAACTCTTGGAGAATAATCTCCATACAATTGGTACGATCGATCTGAATATAGTCCATATACTACTAGTTCTGATGACTAATCACTTAAATGAGGCGATCGCGCTACTCCAGTCAGCTACCAAAAGTCTAACAGAACTAGCGACCGTACCCGCCGATCGACAACCATTGAGAGAGACGGTTGCTACCACTGTAGACCAGATTCAGCGCGCCCTAGCCGAGCTAGCGGCAGCGATTAATCCTCCCTCGTTAGACAAAATCCCCCCCGAACTCCTCACCAAAGCCGATGGCTTGGGGATTCCGTTGGATGATATTGAGGTACGTGTTGCAATTACAACACATCATCTGAGCCAATTCATCGGCATTCTCAATGAAATCGAGCAGCGATTTGGAGAAATCCGTCGCGTGCGGGAATACTTATTAGTAAGGCTGCCAGACATCCCGATCGAACAACTCGGTTCGCGGCTGCCAGTCTATACTGCGGCTGACTTTGAGTGGACCCAAGCCCGCCTGTCGCCCGCTGAATTAGCGGCACTGCGGGCAAAATATCAGATCGATCGCTTGTTGCAGCAGCCACCCCGACATTCTGCTGACTTGTTCGCCCAGATCGAATCTGCCGATCGCGCCTGGGAACAAGCGCGTGCCCAGAGACAGTC
>NZ_JANLWO010000559.1:0-5636 GCF_031364565.1 Chamaesiphon sp. OTE_20_metabat_361 | reverse complement strand
AAACAGACAAACATCTTGGCGCAACTTTGAGCGGTCAGATAACCTAGCTCGAATTCGCGATCGCACCGACCGGGGCGAATCAAGGCTGGATCGAGCTGTTCGCGATGATTGGTAGTCAGGATCGTAATGCTCCCTTCGACGGCTCCTGCGCCATCTAGGGTATTCAGGAGCGCACTAAAAGATAGCTCCCCCAGAGGTTTGCGACCGGAAAAAACACTATCGATATCTTCTAACGCGACGATCGAAGTGGCGGTAATTTCCGACCAGGCACGGAGCAGGGCACTATCGTCCATGTCGGTCAGGGACAGGGAAACAAGCTGCCGACCATAAAAACTAGCGATCGCCTGAATTAGCGAGCTTTTACCCGTACCTGGGGGGCCGTAGAGGAGATATCCCCGCCGCCAGGGGATGCCCCGTTGGCGATAGAGATCCCGACTGACGAGGAAGCGATCGAGATCTTTGAAGAGTTCGGTTTCAGTGACGATATCCAGGGCGAGAGTTTCCCGGCGTCGCTTGGTTTGAGTCCGCACGATCGAAATTGTCCCGCCAATCAGCCGGACGATCAGGGGTGCTTCGATGTTGTAGTTTTGCTCGATATTGCTCAACCAGTCGAGCATCTGAGGTTGCCACCAGCGCAATGTTGCCAAGGTAATTAGCTGGGTATTTTGCAAATCGGTAACTTTAAAGTCATGCCGATGAATGCCGATATACGCGCCCTGATAGCCAATCCCAATCCACCCCGAGCGCGGTTGGAGTTTGGTTTTGAGGGTGGGTGACTCGATCGCGGGTGGCACTAATGAAATGGAAGTATAGATCAGTTCGCTAAAGTCATAAACTTTGCCAGTGCGTTCTAGTTCCCAACAGATCGCACTATAAATCGGATTGGTATCCGCGATCGTAATCTGACACAATACACGTTGCAGTCCAAATTGAAAGATGAGTTTGAGTAAGTCGCCTCCATACCGAATGACTAAGCCGCCCAGAAATAGCCAAATCGGATCGAGACTGTTGAACATGCAAATATCGATGAAATGTACATATAATGTACAAAAAAGCGGGAGATGGGACTCGAACCCACGACGTTCACCTTGGGAAGGTGACATTCTACCACTGAATTACACCCGCACACTAGCATCATATTAACACACAACGCGATTCTCCAACAGAGCGGGCTTTTTGCGATCGATAGACCACAGATACTTTCAGGAGGTTGACTTATGATAGAGAAAACTGGAGGTAACTTGCTAACTTAGCAAAACTTCGATCGCATATCATCATTGGTCGCTCGTTATGAATAAGAGGCACCGTCAGGTCTCGTTGGCGCAGCCGCTGAAAATCAGCATCGTCGCTCATCGAGGCAATACAGCTACTGTAAAATTCGAGAATACAATTGAAGCTTTCCAAAAAGCAATACTCTTACTGACAGACTGCGCCAATGAAATCGGTATTCACCAAATTGAATTCGATCTGCGGATGTCCCAAGATGGCTACCTCATCAGTTATCACGATCGCGCGATCGATAACATTAATATTAGCGATCTTCCATATCACGAACTGAGATCGATCGCCCAAAGCAAGGGCTTTGATATTCCGTTATTTGAAGATATTCTCAAACTATGTTGCGATCGCATCGCCCTAGACATCGAACTTAAAGAGGAAGGCTATGAAGATCGGATTGTGGCTTTGACTACCAAATACTTAAAATATTCTGATTTTGTCATCAAGTCTTTTAATGATGCTTCGGTTAGGAGAATTAAAGATTTAGATCCACAAATTAAAACAGGTTTATTGCTGGGGAAAGTTAGCGGCAAATTTCCCTTATCAAGTATTTTCGCTCAGTTTTTCCCAGAATATAGAATACTGAGAACAGGAGCAGACTTTGTGGCACCTCACTTTCGGCTGTTAAAATTTGGTTTCTTATGGCGCATGAAGTTGCTCAAAAGAGAAGTTTATGTCTGGACTGTTAATGATGAGTGGCGATTATTTAAGCTGCTCAGCAGTAAGTATATTTCAGCAATAATTACTGACAAGCCAGAATTAGCGCTAAAAATCCTCGATCGACTTGGGCGCGATCGGGAACAGGCTGTTTGAGTAGGTAATGTGCGGCAATCGCTCTAGAGTGAAGTGTCATGCTAGCTGTTCATCACCCGATTTAGCACCACCAAAAAAATCATTCAGTCGATCTAACTCTAAATCTGCAAAAGTATCGACCGTCCAATTAGCTCGCCGCTGTAACATATGAAATGGATAAGTATGGGCGATCGCTACTGCTTGAATCCCAGCGGCTTTAACCGCTTCGATCCCTGCAAAAGTATCCTCGATCGCCAAACATTCCGACGGTAATAAATGCAGATCTGGATAAAGTTTATTCAACCGCTCGATCGCTAGTAAATACCCTTCCGGATCTGGTTTACTCTGACTAATTTCATCGCCAGAGACGATCGTATCAAAGAACATCCCGATTTTAGCCTGCTTGACAACCAGCTCTACTTCCGAACCGATTGCCCCTGTGACGATCGCCAATTTATACTGGCTGTTATACATCTGCTCGATAAACTGCACCACATCGGGATAAATAGGTAAAGCCTCAAGCTGCTCTAACTTTTGACGATAGGCGATTGCTTTTTTAGCAATTAGCTTATCTAAATATTCATCAGTAACAAATCGCCCGCGCAATTTTAATAATTCCTTTAGACAGGCGCGGTCGCTTCTACCGACAGATACTTGCCAAAATTGTCTACCTTGGGGTGTTAAATTCTCCCCTAATAATAGCTCGTCGATTAGCGATCGATGAATTGCTTCATCTTTGATAATGACTCCATTGAAATCAAATAAAACTGCTTTTAAAACCACACTTAATTAATTGAGAATTGAGAATTGATAATTGAGAATTGGTAATTAGTAGTTGGGACGCTTGCGCCCCTAAAACGTAAAGCCTAAAGCCTAGAGCCTAAAGCCTACTGTGACTTGATTTAGCCAAAATACATCTTTGGTGCGTACATCGTCAAATCCGGCTTTACCTAACCAGGCATCGAGATTGCCAGCGGCGTAGGCTTGGATGTAGGGTTCTTCAAAGATATTATTGAGCCAATCCAGACTGCGAAGCGTGCCTTGATTGCCGTCGAGAATCAGGATTTGGCCGCCGGGAGCTAGCAGACGATAACTTTCGGTGAGAATAGTTTGCGCGATCGCAGGCGGCGTTTCATGAAATAATAACGCAGCGGTAATCGTATCGAAACTACCCGCTTCAAACTGGGTTAATTCCGTCGCTGTGCCATGTTGCCACTTAATATTTAAACCTGCTTCGCGCGCGCGGTCTTCCGCTACTGCCAACATGTACGGAGACAAGTCTAAACCCGTCACTACGGCATCCGGAAAGGCTTTTTTGAGTGGAATAGTCATCGAACCCGTACCGCAGCCCAGATCGAGAATTCGTTGGGGTCGCGATCGCACTTCATTTATCAAACCTTGGCGCACCCACGGCTCGTAAGGTGGCAAGACGTATTGCGTAATCGGATCGTAGGTAATCGCCGCCGTCTGAGTTAAATATCCACCCTCGATCCCATGATAGTTTTGAGTGTGATAGTACTCTGGATAGACAAATGCGGGTAATTGATATCGATCGATTGTATCCTGCCAGTCGATGCGATCGCGCACTGCGATCATTTGCTCTTTATCTAGCAAGCCGCGAATCAACGGTGATAAAAACTGTTCCCACAATGTATCTTGTCGAATCGCCATAATAATATCGGATAAAATTTACGCTTGCAAGCAACACTTTCTCATTATCGTGCAATATTCTCGGAGATAAACAAGTACTCAGTTAACTGTTGCCATACTTGCACGATTGTAAGAATATTTTTGGTGATAACTTGAATCGATTACCTAAAGCCTGTGCCCAACTTGGTTCGATCGATCTCGCTCCTGCCAAAACTTGCGAGACTGATTCACTCGATCCAAAAATATTAACTAATTCTGCCCGATCGATCCCACTAGATTCAATGATATGCTGCAACACTTCAGATGGCGAAGCTCGATCGATCTCGTAATGTTGTAGCTCATATGCCTCTATTAACATCGTCACTAAGTCGTATAATGCTGACTCTTCAGGCGTTTGGTTTTGCTTAAAAGTTAAGCGTTCCGCCACAGCTAAAAACTGTCCGTATTCATCCTCCGTGCTGATTAAAATTGCCATTAGTTTGTAGCTCGTAGGGTGCGTTATCGCCCAATCGTAACGCACCGAAGCATGAGATGGTGCTAGGTGTCCTTATTCAACTTCAACACCGCCATAAATGCTTCCTGCGGCACATCCACCGTCCCCACAGACTTCATTCGTTTCTTACCTTTAGCTTGCTTTTGGAGCAGTTTCTTCTTCCGCGAAATGTCACCGCCATAACATTTTGCGAGGACATCTTTTCGCAGTGCGGGGATATTTTCACTGGCGATAACCTTACTACCGATCGCGGCTTGAATCGGGACTTTAAACTGGTGACGGGGGATTAATTCTTTGAGTTTCTCAGTCATTGCCCGACCGACATTATAAGCTTTATCGCGGTGGACGATCATTGCTAGGGCATCGACAGGATCGCCATTAATCATCAAGTCTAATTTAACCAAATGATTTTCGCGATACCCGATCGGTTGATACTCCATACTTGCATAACCGCGCGTATTTGACTTCATCCGATCGAAGAAATCAGTCACGACTTCCGCTAAAGGCATCTCATAAATTACCGTGGTTCGCCCTTTGGTGAGATATTTCATGTCCTTGAATTCACCGCGTCTGTTTTGACACAGCTCCATCAAAGTCCCGACATATTCCTCGGGAGTAATCATCTCCAACTTGACGTAGGGTTCCTCGATCTTTTGGCGATGATTGGGATCGGGAAGGGTACTGGGATTATCAATATAAGTTTCTTTACCCTGAATATCCGTGACTCGATAAACTACCGACGGTGCGGTGGTAATTAAGTCTAAATTATATTCTCGCTCCAGTCGTTCTTGGACGATTTCCATGTGCAATAAACCCAGGAATCCACACCGAAAACCAAATCCCATCGCGCTCGAAGTTTCTGGCTCGTATTTGAGAGCCGCATCATTCAGGCGCAATTTATCCAACGCATCGCGCAACTCTGGATACTGATCTGCATCTGTTGGGAATAACCCACAAAATACCATCGGTTTCGCTTCTGCATAACCGTCGAGAGCTGTGGCTGCGGGATTGCTCACCATCGTAATCGTATCGCCTACCCGTGCATCGCCGACAGCTTTGATCGATGCAGCGAAATAGCCTACTTCCCCTGCGTGTAGCTCATCTACTTCGATTTGGGTGGGGGCGAGAATACCGAGTTCATCGATGACATATTCTTTGCCACTTGCCATCAGTCGAATTTTATCGCCGCGTTTGACGCTCCCATCCATGACGCGGAAGTAGACAATTACACCGCGATAGCTATCATAATAACTATCGAAAATCAAAGCGCGTAAAGGTTCATTAATGGTATCTCGCGGCGGCGGTACCAGCGTCACCACCGATTCTAAAATTTCCTGAATCCCAATCCCCTGCTTTGCGGAAGTCAAAATCGCCCCGCTACAATCCAAACCGATAATCTCCTCAATTTCGGCGCGTACCCGCT
>NZ_JANLWO010000537.1:0-3106 GCF_031364565.1 Chamaesiphon sp. OTE_20_metabat_361 | reverse complement strand
CTGTTCCATTAATGCTATTTTTCAGGATGGAACATTTAAGAATATTAACGTGTCGATTGGTGATGAAGAAGATATTCTCGAGCAAGTAGACAATAGTGGATCTGGCGAAATAGTTGAGAGATATAACAAAAGGATGGAGAGAGATCTACTCAGGAATGACGAAGAAAAATATCTGGGATTGATGAAAATAAGTACAAGCAATAGCATTTCTGTTGTGTTTATTTCTTTTTCAAGAAATCGTGAAGTTATTTTTACAGTACGCCCTCATGAATCCGTTAATGACTTATATATTCAGAATGCTTTATTTGTGTCTTCAAATCAGAGAGATTCGACTATCGAATTAACACTAGAATTTGATAAAGCAAGATTAGAAGATCGAGATGATGATGTTCTGAAAGCATTTCAGATAGTAGATAGCTCAATTGTCACGGTAGAAAGCTTTAGCATTCCCGAACCTACGATTTACTTAAAACGTAAAGGTGAAAAGAGATTACCTTTGTCTCTATTTGGTGATGCCATGAATCGGATTGCCGAAATTATCCTAAAAATCATTAATAATCAAGATAGTATTCTTCTAATCGATGAGATTGAAAATGGTATTCATCACTCAAATCAAACTGCATTTTGGGACTTTTTATATAAATTAGCAGAGCAGTTGAACGTACAGATCTTTGCCACTACTCATAGCTTGGAGATGACAGAGGCTTTTATAAAAGCAGGACTAGATCGACCAGATTCAGCAGCTCATTTTGAATTGACTCGACATGAAAAAACTAATAGAATAGTTGCTATTAATCGAGATTTAGAAACCTTAGAATATGCGATCGATCGTCACAAAGAGGTAAGAGGTGGGGCGTAATATTTTAATCGTTGAAAGTAATAACGATAAATATTTCTTTCAGTCAGTCATCAAACATCTTAATTATAATATCAAAGTAGAATCTCCGATTTTTGCTGATGAAGATTATCGACCGCTAGAGGGATTAGATTCAAGCAAGCTCACCAAAGCACTAAAAGATCTCAAAGCCGATATCCAAAAAGAAGATATCGATCGAGTGGGGATTATTATTGATATCGATCTACATTCAGAAGCCGATCGAATCAAATTTATTCATGATTGTCTGGTTAAGGTATTTCCCAAAGCAGCACTACTCGATCGAGTCAATCAGTTTATCGAGCTAAATTTTGATGATTATCAAATTCAGCTCGCTTGTTATTTTACCAATGTTGACGGAAAAGGAGAACTGGAAACAGTTTTAAAATTAATTAAAAGTCAAGATTCAACTCATGCTGATTGCTTGCAAAGCTGGCGAGAATGCTTAACGCGCAATAGCAAACAAATCACCGATAAAAGTTTTGACAAGTTATGGATTGCTAACTATGTTCGCTATGATACTTCTACAAAGGATGACAAAAAAGATGCCGCAAAAAAGCTGACACTCAACTATGCTCTAGAAAACAAATCTTTTATTTGGAATCTAAATCATCCAGCCCTTGATGATTTAAAAGCATTTTTTCGGCTATTTCACAATCCTGTTTAATGCGACATTATTACTCTCTACAATGAAATAAGATATCGAATTAGAGTAGTCGATCGAGTGCCCGATCTTCCTTGATTTTATTGACGATCTGTTTGATTTCTTGGGTGCGATCTTTGGCGACAATTAGGGTGACATCACCATCGCGGACGACGACGACATCTTCTAAACCGATCGTGACTACGACTTCCTCCGGATTGCTGGCATAAAGTACCGCTCCGTGGGTATCGATACAGACATGATTGGCTAATTCTACGTTAATATTATCTCCTTTGAGGAGTCGCTCGATCGCGTTCCAATCGCCTAAGTCATCCCACCCAAAATCAGCGGGAATTACATAGGTTAATTTGGTCTTTTCCATCAAGGCGTAATCGATACTGATCTTAGGTAATGTCGGATAAATACTGACACCTTTATCGATTAGTAATTGCATCAATTCTGGCGCATATAACTTCAATTCACCGATCGCGGTTTTGGCTTTGAAAATAAAGATTCCGCTATTCCAGGTATAGTCGCCACTAGTAATAAAATCTTTGGCGGTGGAGAGATCGGGCTTTTCCGTAAATCGCAGGGCGTGATATGTTTTTAACTGCCCGTAATCCCCGCTATCTGCACCCTGCTGAATATAACCATAGCCGATCGAGGGGAAAGTAGGCGTGATGCCGAGGGTAACGATCGCGTCCTTAGTATCCGCTAATGCTACCGCCGCCGCGATCGTCTTGGCAAATGCCTCCACATCCTTAATCCAGGCATCGGCGGGAAAAAAGCCAATTACCACATCGTCCCCATACCGTTTGGCTACTTCCAAACTCGCCCACGCTACCGCTGCTGCCGTATCTCGACCCTCTGGTTCGGCGAGTAGATTTGCCGCTGGCAGGCTGGGTAATTGCTCCTGAACGCCCGTTTCGAGCAGTTTTGATGTAATTACCCAAATATCATCCCAACTACCCACGATCGGTAGCAGTCGGTTAGCTGTAGCTTGGATCAGGCTTTCACCACTACCATCGAGACAGAGAAATTGTTTGGGGCGATGTTTGCGGCTCAGCGGCCAAAACCGTTCTCCTTTACCGCCAGCCAGAATTACAGGGACAAATTTTGGTTGCATGGGATCGATTTAGAGGTAGCTAAATTTTAGTTGCGGACGTGCGTAATTAATTTACACTACCACGACAATTGAGCTTGTGAAGCACTCAGATTCATGTAGGGTACCCACGCTACCGCATACTGATAAGTTATTTGAGTTGCTGCGTAGATTTTTACCCCACCCCAGCCCTCCCCTTATAAAAGGGAGGGAGTAAGAAAAAGCCTCCCCTTATAAAGGGGGGGTTGGGGGGGTAAGCCCATTTTTAAACGAAGTATATAGATACTAGGTGTAGGCTATTACAGATAATCCTGAATGCTAAATCTAAGCAGGATTAACTTGTGGTTGACGGTGCAGAAGATTAATCACGGCGGCTTTTTCGAGCAGTCCAACTAAGATGCCATCGCTATCGGTGACACTGAGCGTCGTCACTTTTTTAGCTTCTAATTGCTCGATCGCTTGCAATAATGGTCGATCGCTGATGATA
>NZ_JANLWO010000694.1:0-3856 GCF_031364565.1 Chamaesiphon sp. OTE_20_metabat_361 | reverse complement strand
TTCCACCCAAATGCAATCGAATTAAACCTCGTGAGTATGACAAAGATTTGTATAAAGCTAGACATCTAATTGAAAACTTTTTTGCCAAGCTCAAGCAGTATCGAGCTATTGCTACTCGTTATGATAAGCGCGCTGTCAACTTTCTGGGTGCTATTTATCCTGCCGCTTCTGTCATCTGGCTCAATTGATGACACGCCCTAGTTTTGTGGGTATCCTAGCATTGACGATCGCTAAGCATAAAAATCGTGACTTTATCCATAGAGCAAATAGCCGATCTCTTCGCTGGCTTAAAAAAACTGCCAAAAGCAGTAAATCGGGAGCCAACGTTTATGGAAATTGCAGGTTATCCACATTTCGAGAATGTTTGTAGCAATATTCTCTCGTTTTACTTGCAGCCTATTAACGAGCATGGGTTTGGCACACTTTTCCTAGATGTTTTAGCAACATTCATTGATGAAGAAATATTAATTGCGGGACAGAGTGTTGAGGTACGGCGCGAAGAACTTACGGGAAGAGGAAATCGTATCGATCTAGTCATCGAATCCGAGAACTATGTTTTTGGCATAGAAAATAAAATCTATGCACCTGAAAACAATCCTTTTTGGGACTATTCAGAACATCTCGACTCATTGAGTAATGGTCGCCAAGTCTGCAAGGTATTATTATCATTGCATTCTGTGCAACCATCCCCTGGACTAGATGGCTTTAAACCAATTTATTACGAAGACTTTTTTCAGAAAGTAGTTACTAACATTGGCTCGTATTTCCTAACCGCACATGAGCCGCATAGAACATTCTTAAGAGACTTTATCCAAACTATGCAAAATTTACAAAAGATAACTACGATGGATCGACAACGACTCGAATATTTTCGCGACAACCACCAAAACATCGCAGCCTTACTTAATGAAGTAGAGGAGTTAAGGAAGGATATGCGGACAAAAACGCAACAATTAAAAGAGATAGTTGCTGTTAAAGATATATCTACTTACGATACTGTGTCAGGCTTGTGGAAATCATCAAGGAATTTAATAGATGTAAGCTTGTACATTATTAAAATTGATGAGTCATTTTGGCTGCAATTAGATGTTCTTTTAACACCAGTAGGTTGGAAAATGCAATTCTTCAATAGCAACGGTAAAGGTACTCGCGAACAAGTTAGACAATGGCTTAAAGATCGAGATATTGAGTTTGAAATATCTACTGGAAGCTTATGGAGGCTTGGTTATATCGGTAAAGACGATCGTAAGTCGTATGAAGCAGAACTAGAAGATGTCCAAGCATGGACGATTGACATGCTGAAGCGGCTAACATCACCTGTGCCTGCTAAATCGATCGAGCCAATACCCTTCCCAGAAACTAATCCAGATCGAGCTAAGGTCGAAACCCCGATCGCGTTGAATTAGCAAGCCTTCTAGGCATATTACGGAGCCACACGTACCCCCCTAAATGTGATAAAATTGAACTAATGAGTTAGTACAATTATCAAGCTGGACGGAGCATTCCATGACTACTTCCCAAGAGCGAATCGTCCCTACAGATCTAAGACTTGAGATGTCTCGCTCTTACCTGGAATACGCCATGAGCGTAATCGTAGGGCGGGCACTTCCCGATGCCAGAGACGGTTTGAAACCAGTCCACCGCCGTATCCTGTATGCGATGCACGAATTGGGTTTGACAGCCGACAGGCCCTTCAGAAAGTGCGCGCGGGTAGTCGGGGAAGTCCTCGGTAAATACCATCCTCACGGCGATACCGCAGTGTATGACGCACTGGTGCGGATGGCGCAAGATTTTTCGATGCGAAATCCGTTGATTAACGGACACGGTAACTTTGGTTCGGTGGATAACGATCCGCCAGCGGCGATGCGGTATACCGAGTGTCGTCTGCAAGCTTTGACGATGGAAGCCGTATTGCGGGACATCGAAGCGGAGACGGTAGATTTTGCTGATAACTTTGACGGTTCGCAACAGGAACCGACTGTTATGCCAGCGCGGATTCCGCAGCTATTACTCAATGGCTCGTCGGGGATTGCGGTGGGGATGGCAACGAATATTCCGCCTCATAATTTAGGCGAATTGATCGATGGGGTGGTGGCACTAATTCATAATCCGGAGATTACGGATATGGAATTGATGCAGTACATTCCAGGGCCGGATTTTCCTACGGGAGCGCAGATTTTAGGGACGACTCCGATTAAGGAAGCTTACGCGACTGGACGCGGTTCGATCGTCATGCGCGGGGTGGCAAATATTGAAACATTAGAATATAAAGGCAGACCCGATCGCGAAGCGATTATTATTACGGAATTGCCGTTTCAGACAAATAAGGCAGCCTTGATCGAACGGATCGCCGAAATGGTTAACGACCATAAGTTCGGCGGGATTTCCGATATTCGGGATGAGAGCGATCGCGATGGGATGCGGATCGTGATCGAACTCAAGCGGGACGCTTATCCCCGCGTGGTGCTGAATAATCTTTACAAACAAACGCCAATCCAAAGTAACTTCGGTTGCAACATGTTGGCGCTGGTAAACGGCGAACCCCAATTACTCAGCCTCAAAAAATTCCTTACCGTTTTCCTCGACTTCCGGATCGAGTCGATTACCCGACGCACTCGCTATGAGTTACGCAAAGCCCAAGAGCGCGATCACTTGCTCGAAGGTTTATTAATCGCGCTGGCGAACTTAGATGCGGTGATTCGCCTGATTCGGGCGGCTGCGGACTCAGCAACTGCCAAACAGGAGATGATCGATCGGTTCGCACTATCGGAACTCCAATCCGATGCAATCCTCCAAATGCAACTGCGGCGACTCACCGCGCTAGAAGCTGACAAAATTCATCTAGAGCATAACGAGCTAACGATTAAAATTACCGATCTGCTCGATATTCTCGCGCGACGGGAACGGATTTTGGAGATTATCCAGACCGAAATTGCCGAAATCAAGACGACATTTGCGACTCCCCGCCGGACGCTGATCGAGCATGGTGAGGGAGATTTAGAAGATACCGACTTGATTGCTAATGAGAAATCCCTGATTTTAGTCACCGAGCAGGGTTATATCAAACGGATGCCAGTCAGCACCTTTGAAACTCAAAGCCGCGCCACGCGGGGTAAAAAAGGCACGGGGATGAAAGAAGAAGATGCGATCGAGCATTTCCTCACCTGTTGCGACCACGATACGATCTTACTATTTAGCGATCGCGGGGTAGTTTATACGGTTAAGGCTTACCAAATACCCGTCTCATCGCGGACGGCGCGGGGGATTCCGATCGTCCAAATGTTACCGATTCCGCGTGAGGAAAAGATCACCTCAGTGGTGCCCGTAAGCGAATTTATCGATGATGAATACCTAATTATGCTCACGCAGAAGGGCTTTATCAAAAAGACGGCTCTGTCGGCATTCTCCAGCGTTCGGGCGAATGGTTTGATTGCGATTTCACTTGAAGATGGCGACAGCTTGCGGTGGGTACGTCGTGCCAAAGAAAGCGATAGTGCGATTATCGGTACGCGGAACGGGATGACGATTCATTTCCGCACCGATCGCGACCAGCTCCGACCTTTGGGACGGGCGACGCGGGGAGTCAAATCCATGTCGCTCAAGAAGGGTGACGAGCTAATCAGTATGGATATTTTACCGAGCCAGGTCATCGCGCAGATGGTGGCGGCGAGTGAAGATCCGGGTGTCGAGGATATCGACGATACGGTAGCTGAAGATGTGGTAGTTCCCGCCGGGGAAGGGCCGTGGATCTTGGTCGTCACCACTGGCGGACTCGGCAAACGGGTACCCGTGACGCAATTCCGCCTCCAAAATCGGGCAGGGATGGGCGTACTGGCAATCAAGTTCCGCAAAAAAG
>NZ_JANLWO010000533.1:0-2441 GCF_031364565.1 Chamaesiphon sp. OTE_20_metabat_361 | reverse complement strand
CTCAAACCCTCCCTCCTGCTTTCTTATCTCCCACCTCCCAACTCCCAACTCCCATCTCCCATCTCCCATCCCCCACATCCCATCTCCCATCTCCCATCTCCCATCTCCCACCTCCCAACTCCCATCTCCCATCTCCCAACTCATATACCGTGTCCAATTCCGTCTTCGACTCCGAACACCTGCTATTCACGCCAGCATCGCCAGCACGAGATGCAATTCCGACGATCTTTGCTTTTCCGAATACATATACAGTCGGCATCACTAGCTTGGGGTATCAGGTGGTGTGGGCGACTTTAGCCATGCGATCGGATGTGGATATTTATCGGTTATTTACAGATGTCCGCGAGTCCTTACCGCGATCGCCCGAACTGGTCGGATTTTCGCTATCTTGGGAATTAGATTATGTCAATATTCTCAATTTATTAGAGTTATTAGAAATACCACTACGGAGTAGCGATCGCGGCGATAACGATCCCTTAATATTCGGCGGGGGGCCAGTTCTTAGCGCTAATCCCGAACCATTTGCGGATTTCTTTGATGTTGTTTTAGTCGGTGATGGGGAAGATTTATTAGGTAACTTTATCACTGCTTATCAAGAAGTTCGCACAGCAGATCGAATCACCAAGCTCAAGCATTTAGCGCAAGTACCCGGAATTTATATTCCTAGTTTATATCGGGTTGAATATGCTGAAAATTTAATTACTAGTATTTTGCCGATCGATAGTAATATCCCCACAACTATTACCAAACAAACCTATCGTGGCAATACCCTTTCTGCCTCCAGCGTCGTCACTGAGAAAGCCGCCTGGGAAAGTATTTTTATGGTCGAAGTCGTCCGCAGTTGCCCCGAAATGTGTCGGTTTTGTTTGGCAAGCTACCTAACTCTACCTTTTCGCGTTGCCAGTGTCGAAGAATCCCTAATTCCCGCGATCGATAATGGCTTACAAGTCACCAATCGCTTGGGCTTACTCGGCGCATCTGTGACACAACATCCAGAGTTCCCCGCATTACTAGAACATCTCGCTCAACCTAAGTATGATGATGTCCGCTTGAGTGTATCCTCAGTCCGCACCAATACCGTCACCGTGCGACTAGCTGAAATCTTATCCCAACGCGATAGTAAATCACTCACGATCGCCGTTGAAAGCGGTTCGGAAAAAATCAGAAAGATTGTCAATAAAAAGCTCGAAACCGATGAAATATTTCAAGCTGCGGCTAATGCAAAAGCCGGAGGCTTGAAAGGGTTAAAGCTATATGGAATGGCGGGAATTCCAGGTGAAGAAAATAGTGATATCAATGAGACGGTGACAATGTTGCGATCGCTCAAAAAAGCTGTCCCCGGCTTACGCCTAACCTTTGGGTGCAGTACTTTCGTGCCCAAAGCACACACGCCATTTCAATGGTTTGGAGTGAATAAAGAAGCCGATAAGAGATTGAAATTACTCCAAAAACAACTGACCCCGAACGGGATCGAATTTCGTCCTGAAAGTTATAATTGGTCGGTAATTCAAGCGATAATTTCTAGAGGCGATCGCAGGTTATCTCAGCTACTCGAACTTACCCGCAATTACGGGGATTCGATCGGGAGTTTTCGCCGTGCATTTAAGGAACTACGAGGGCAGGTTCCAGAGCTGGATTTCTACGTCCATCAAACTTGGGAGATCGATCGAGTCTTACCGTGGAGTCATATTATTGGGCCATTACCACAACCGACTCTAATTAAACATTTAGAATCAGCAACATCACAATTCTCTACCCCCAAAACTGTTGTAAGTATTTAGCCCCATGACGATGAATGATTGCGGTTAAACCACTATAACTATTAATTTGTAGGGTGGGCAATGCCCACCAACACCATTTTCGATTTAACAAAACATTTGGGTATTTAATGTCGATCGATTCGTGAAGAGATTACTCGTTCGCGTAGCGTACCGTAGGTAATCGAATCAAACAGTTGAAATTCTTTTTGCTACGGCTCTAAATGGTCTGTGGGCAATGCCCACCCTACGTTTTTTCTACTCTGCACAATTCTCTAATTTAGACTATTCTTATGTTGAGATATGATGGACTATACGTTTCAGAAAAAATTAGTCACCCAACACCTGATTATTCTTACTGTTACTATCTCCGGTTTTATAAAGATGCCAGTTTAATTTTGAGATCGCATAGTCATTTTAACAACCACAAAAAAGCAACAAATTACTCTTTTATTAATTTAGATTTAGATTAATTCATAGGGTGGGCAGGATAATAGATGGTAAGGTGGACACTGACCACTATATAGGTTTCAGACTTATTACCATTAATGAAAACTCAGGGTAGGGGCAATTCATGAATTGCCCCTACCCTGAATCAACGATCGATTAAATCTAATAACTATCCGTAGGATTTACCAACTTAAGTAACTTCTGCTTGATCTGGTTGTCGAATACTTCCCACTT
>NZ_JANLWO010000520.1:0-3387 GCF_031364565.1 Chamaesiphon sp. OTE_20_metabat_361 | reverse complement strand
GCTTGAAGGAAGCGGATTGTGTGGTACTGGCAGGGGCAAATTCACCCTCTAATCATCCGCGCTTGATGAATGAGTTGATTAAAATCCGCGATAACGGTGGCAAAGTTATCGTTATCAATCCGGTGATGGAAATCGGGCTGGTGAAATTTGGTTCGCCTGCTTTTCCTGTCAAATCCTTAGTTCCCGGCTCGAAAATTGCCGATCTGTATTTACAACCGATTCCAGGTAGCGATGTCGCCTTATTTGTCGGCATTCAAAAAGCATTAATGGGGCAAGGACGGATCGATCGCGAGTTCTTGCAAGCGCATACTGAAGGTTGGGAAGCTATCCTCGAACAAGCTCATACAACTTCCTGGGAAACTATTACATCTACTTGCGGCGTATCCCAAACCGAAATCGAATCCGCAGCCACCATCATCGGCATGTCCAAACGAGTTGTCTTCGCCTGGGCGATGGGACTCACCCAACAGCTCAATGGTGTCGATAATGTCTATAGTATTGCCAATACCGCCCTAGTCAGTGGTAACGCTGGCAAAATGGGCGCGGGCGTCATGCCAGTACGCGGACATTCTAACGTCCAAGGCTTCGGATCGATGGGCGTGACGGTGAAACTCAAAGAGGAGCTAAAGCAAGCCTTAGAGCGGCTGCTAGGACGCTCTCTGAATCTTCCCAAAGGTTATCACACCCGCGATCTGATCGAAGCAGCAGCAGCAGGTAAAGTAGATAGTTTGATCTGTGTCGGTGGTAATCTCTATGGTGCCAACCCCAATTCCAATCAGGCGAAGCAAGCCTTGGGCAACATCGATACCATCATCTACATGGCAACCAAGCCCAACATCGGGCATTTTAATGGATTGGCAAAAACCAACACGATAATTATTCCTGTCTTCAATCGGTTTGAAAATCCTTATAAAACCACCTCAGAATCGGGCAACAATTTTGTGCGGCTCAACGATGCAGGAGAAACCCACCTCAAATCTGGCGATTTAATTCCCGAAGTCGAATTTTTGACTAAACTAGCGCACTACGTCCTCGGTGAAGAGCCGATTAAATGGCGCAAGATGCAAGATCCTCAATACATCCGCCAAATCATCGCCAGTACCATCGAAGGTTATCAGAAAATCGCGACGATCGACGATACCAAAGAAGAATTTACCATTGCCGATCGCATCGTCACCAAACCGCATTTCAAAACACCATCGGGGACGGCAAAAATGTTTACCACCCCACTCCCAGATCTGACACTACCCACCGCTCAAGATTTCAATATCGGCGATCGCGCAAATAGTTTAGTATTGGCATTAATGACCGGACGCAGCTATTCTCAACACAATACTGTCGTCTATAAAATTGGCGATATGTATCGCGGAATGCCCCATCGCAACTGTATTCTGATGAATCGGATCGATGCTGAAAAAATTAATCTAGCAGCACACGATCGAGTGACAGTCCAAGGCGATGCTGGTAAGTTAGAAGATGTAGAGGTAATCTACGGCTCTGTGCGCGAAGGTGCTGCGTTGATGTTTTATCCAGAAGTAAATGTAATTTTCACGGCTAAAACAGAAACTCGATCGGGTACACCTGCTTATAAGCGGGTGCCTGTAGTGGTTTATAGCGATAAGTAAATTAATTGAGAATTGAGAATTAACCAGACAAATCGCTCGATTCCTAGATTGCTCGATTAGTCTTCCATACTGCAAAGTCTGGCAAGATCCTGATGTAACTTAAGATTTTCAGATCGATCGGTTGTTACTTCAATGATGGCACTACAATTTTTTGTTAGTGCTTGTTGATAGTAGCGGATAAATTCATCCCGACTTTGAGGATGATAATAATCTAACTCAAACATGGCAGCGGCGCGATCGAATTTCAAACCATGTGGCGTCCCAAAATAAGTATCGAAGATCTCGGTAGATTTAGAGATCGGTAAAAAGGAAAATATTCCCCCACCATCATTATTGATAATTACCACAATTACTGGCTGTAAATTGCGTTGCAATAATGCAAACGAATTTAAGTCATATAAGCTCGATAAGTCTCCCACAATTGTCGTCACTGGAGCCTGCAAACCCACAGCAAAACCAGTTGCTGCGGCAATCGCCCCTTCAATCCCACTCGTACCCCGATTTGCCCCGACTCGCAGACTGCATGACTGAGAATCTTCAACAATTGCACCGACACCAAACATACCCAAATCCCGAATCGGCATACTATTTGACACCCACAAGCCATGTTGAAAAGGGATGAGTTCGGAGATAGTGCGCGCGATGAGTGGTTCGGTTAATTTTGAGGTTTTTAAAAAGTTAGCGGCTGTAACGCTGATTCTGCCTGAAGCGAATCGTAACTTCTGCACCCAGGTTGACGGGGATATCTGCGGTAACTGCTGACACAACTGCTGACATAGGTAAGCGATGTCAGATTCGATTCTGAGCGAGACTAAATGGCTAGGATCGTAGCGTTCGCCATTAGCCGCGATCGCAATATAATTTGTCGGTGGATGTTTCTCGATCCATTTAAACCACTGCAATGAAACGATTTTCGTCCCGATTTGGACGATCGTATCGACCTGCTCTAACTCTACAGCACTACCCGTCAGTAATAATCTGTCGAAGTAATGAATTAAATTCGGGAAATCCTGACGCAATCTCAATCCCGACTGCACATCAGCAAATACAGCCCAATTTAGTCGCGCTGCTAATTTTATTACTGCCTGAATTTCTGCTGGAGACTTTAACTGTCCGACAAATAGGATACCCTTGGTGGTGGCTGCGATCGTGTCAACGAGCGACTGAATTTCGTCAGGAGCTGGAATAGTTAATTTATTGGCATAACGAGTATATGGAGATCGCTTCTCACTCCACTTCACCAAACTTGCAGGTATTTCTACAGGTGCATCTGTAGATCCAAAAGGCTCACGAAACATGCAATTGAGATGCACCACTCCGCCTGGAGCTTGTCGCGATTTAGATACAGTAAGATCGATCGTCGTCAGCACCACATTGGGGTTAATTTCGGTTGTAGGGCAAGGTAAATCGAACTGCCATGTCGGGTAATTGCCATACAAATTTACCTGATCGATCGTCTGATTTGCCCCCGTCTGGCGCAATTCTGGCGGTCGATCGCTAGATAGAATAATCAGCGGAATATTATCGATCGAGGCTTCAATGACGGCGGGTAAATAATTTGCCGCAGCCGTCCCAGAAGTACAAATTAATACCGCCGGATTGCCAGTAGCACGAGCATATCCGATCGCATGAAAACCCGCCGCTCTCTCGTCTAAACATACAATCTTATTTGTTTGCGCGTTTTGAGCTACCGCTACAGTCAATGGTGTCGATCGAGAACCAGGAGAAATGACAAAATAATCAACACCATTTCTGACTAGTT
>NZ_JANLWO010000680.1:0-4610 GCF_031364565.1 Chamaesiphon sp. OTE_20_metabat_361 | reverse complement strand
TTGGGTTTTGGTATTGGGGTTTGGGGTTTTGGTTAGGGGTTAGGGGTTACGGGTAACGCGTAACGGGTAATGGGTTAGGGGTTACGGGGTAAGGGGTAACTACTTCGCCGAAGCTCCACCAGCGTCGTATTTTCCAATGTTAATACCTGCGCTTTTTCAGTGGAAATGCTAAGTAAAAGGGATCGAGGGGATGTGTAACTAGGAGGCTAAAAAACTGGCTCTTTTACCTCTTACCTTTTACCTCTTACCCTATCCCTTACCTAAAGCTTGCCGAGAAGCGAGTCGTGCTTTACCAGAATTCGCCCAGTCTTGGAGGAATTGAATTTGGACTTGGGCGGTGACTGCGAGGGGGATCATTTGGGTGGCTGACTATAGAATATCATCAGTGGTGAAATCGCGATTTTGACTAAAGCCGATGTGCATGGCTTCGACGAGAGTTTGTTCGATTTCGGCACCTGAAAAATCATTAGTTTCATACGCCAATCGATCGAGATCGTACTGAGCGAGGTTATGGGGACGCAGTTTTGTTAGATGGACGTTAAAAATGGCGCGACGTTCGGCTCTAGTGGGTAAGCCCACAAAGAAAATCTCATCAAACCTTCCCTTGCGGAGCATTTCCGCCGGGAGGGAATCGATATTATTTGCCGTGGCGACGACAAACACGGGGGAGGTTTTCTCAGTCAGCCAAGTGATGAACGTCCCAAATACACGACTGGATGTACCCGCATCGCCTTTACCATCGATACCTGCAAAAGCTTTGTCGATTTCATCGATCCACAGCACGCAGGGCGAGAGTGCTTCGGCGAGCTGAATCATCTGTCTAGTCCGAGATTCGGATTCACCCACCAATCCGCCAAATAAGCGTCCGACATCCAACCGCAACAGCGGCAAATACCAGTGATGCGAGATCGCTTTAGCAGTGAGTGATTTACCAGTGCCCTGAATTCCGACCAGGAGCAGCCCTCGCGGGTACGGGAGACCGTATTGACGGGCGCGATCGGAAAAGGAACCGCCACGGCGCAGCAACCAGTCTTTGAGGTTATCTAAGCCACCGATGTCGGTAATCTGTTCCTTGGCGGGGTAGAAATCGAGAATTTGGGTTTGGCGGATGGTTTGGCGTTTTTCGGTCAGTACCAGTTCGACATCATCGGGGCGAATCTCGCCGTGGGTAGCGATCGCGCGTGCTAAAACGCGGCGAATCCGATCTAGTGATAAGCCTTGACAGGCACGAACCAGATCGTCCAACTGCTGATTTGTCAAGTTATTGCCAGTCGCTTTAGTCAATCGCTCGATCTCGACTTTGATTTCTGTAGCGGTGGGGAGGGGAAATTCTAACAGGACGATCGCTTCGCTCAGGTCGCTGGGGATGGTAATCTGGGGCGAGAGAATGACGATATTTTTCGGTTCGGATTTGAGTTTGCGGGCGAGATTGCGGAGCTTTCGGGCGATCGAGACATCTTCGAGAAAGCGGTGATAGTCGCGGAGAATAAAAATGCCTGAGATATCGGGACTGAGTTTATCGACAAATTCGAGAGCTTGCAATGGGTTGCGTTTACCATAGCCCAAATCGTTGGGATTGCCCTGATAACCATCGACAAAATCCCAGATATACACCGGACGATTGCCTTGCTGCTGGGCAACTTTGGCGATCGATCCCTCTACCCGTTCTTCTTCGGTGGTGGGGATGTATATCAGCGGCGATCGCGCCCGCAGAAGTAATTCAAATTCGGTACTAAAGGTCATAATATGGTCGCCAAGCGCTTCGGCTCGGGATTTCCCAGATTGCAGCTCGATATCTTTTCCTAGCTTAATACAATCTACACTCAACAAGCTGGACATCCAGCCACTATTCCCACATCGATCGAACTGGATAGAGCGAAAATACTCGATCGGCACTGATAAGTAAGATGTCTTCTGTTATTGCTTGAGCAATTAGCAGACGGTCAAACGGATCGCGATGATGGAGTGGCAGAGCGGAGACTAGCTTGAGATGTTCTAGTTTAATATCTAATATTTGAAGACCATTGGGAATTATTTGTCGATCGATAAAATCATCGAAAGGTATCTCAAGATTTAACTTGCCAATTCCGTATTTTATCGCTATCTCCCAAATGCTAACAGTGCTGACAAGATTCTCATTATCTTCGATCTGCGCTCTCAATTTTGCCGTAATGCGGGGATTTCCCATCACAAACCACAAAAAAGTATGCGTATCGAGTAATTGCCTCACTCCATATACTCCTGCATTTCTGCCAACGGCTCATCGAAATCCTCAGACATCCAAACTAGCCCCTTAGCACTTCCAAATTTTGGACGAGGTTTCACCGATTCTATCGGTGTAAATTTAATTGCAGGTCGATCGCCGTTAAGCACAATTACTTCTTCACCACTGATGGCAGCTTGGATTAACTCGTCCAGGTTAGCTGCGGCTTCTGTTACAGATACTTGCATAGTTTTAGTGTGACTACACCTTAATTGTAGAAGGTTAGCAGGTCAGCGCGATCGCCAACTCGGGCATATTTCTCTGTGAGCATAGACAATACCTTGCCGTTAATGAGTCGTAAAGCAAAGCGAAGATTTCCGGTGCGGTTATCGATCGGCAGGGTAAAATATTGTTATCCTGTGGCAACATGACTATTCATAATATCTGGATGGGTCATCAGGCGATCGCGATCGTCAATGCCCACTCAGCGCAGTTTCAATCAGTCTCGATCGACAGATCGAAGTAACGTGCAAATCACTTTTCTCGGCACATCTTCAGGTGTCCCCACCAGGACACGCAATGTTTCTAGTATCGCCCTCAATCTCCCGCAACGGGCCGAGGTGTGGTTATTTGATTGCGGTGAAGCGACTCAGCATCAATTATTGCGCTGCGATGTCAAAATCAGCCAGATTCGGCGGATTTTTGTGACGCACCTGCATGGCGATCATATTTTCGGATTGATGGGCTTGCTGGCGACCTACGGCATGGCAGGTAGTCCCGATCGAATTGACATTTATGGCCCTAAAGGTTTAGATGAGTATCTGCGCGCGTGTCAGAAATACTCTTATACTCATCTTAATTATCCGCTGAAAGTTCACACGATCGAGCCAGGGATCGTCTACAAAGAAGCTGATTTTACAGTCACTTGTATTCCGCTCAAACACAAGGTTCCGGCTTACGGTTATCGTGTCAGTGAAACCGATAAACCCGGCAGATTTAATCTCGAAAAGGCGAAAGCATTAGGCATTCCCTCGGGGCCAATTTATGGGAAGTTAAAAAATGGTGAGGTGGTAACTTTACCAGATGGCAGAATTATTAATGGTCGAGATTTGTGTGGTGAAACTGAGATCGGACGCAAGTTTGTCTACTGTACCGATACGGTGTTCTGTGAGAATTCGATCGAGCTGGCGGCGGATGCTGATGTCTTGATTCACGAATCGACATTTGCCCATCAAGATGCCGATATGGCCTTTGACAGGCTGCATTCGACCTCGACAATGGCGGCACAAGTGGCTCTAGGTGCTGGAGCTAAAGAATTAATTCTGACTCATTTTAGCCCCCGTTACTCACCAGGTAGCCCGATCGGTTTGGACGATTTGTTACAAGCTGCACGGGCGATTTTTCCGAATACGCGGATGGCTTACGATCTGATGACTCATGAGATCGCGCGACGGATCGATTAGCTTAAGAAACCCAACATCCCTAGAGAGTTGGGTTTCGCGGGCTTAAACCCAACCTACGCAAGTTATTTAATCCTTATTCCTAACTAGACATCCAAACGACGCTCGATCGCGGTTGCCCAAGTTTCGGTAATCGCGGCGATGTCGAGATCGATTAAGTTAGTTTCGGCAGTTAGTTGAAACCGATCGTCAGCAGTACCGACAACGCCTAAATATTGCCAAGCGTCAGTCACATTGGTGTTTAAATAAGCCTCGAATTCAGCTTGGTAAGTAGGATCGATCGAGACGATAATTCTCGCCCCACCTTCACCAAATAACACCGTATCCCAACGACTCTCGACTGTCCCAATCTCGATCGTCGCACCCTTGTTTCCAGAGATACAACATTCTGCCAGCGCGACGGTTAAACCACCTTCGGCGGAGTCATGAGCCGATTTAATCCAGCCTTGCTGAATCCCGTGGCGACAGGCGGCTTGAACTTGGAGTTCGAGGTCGAAATTCACGGTTGGGGGTTGTCCGGCGACGGTTTGATGCAGGGTGGCGAGATATTCAGAAGCGCCTAAAGTCACCTGTAGGGGTGCCCCGTCTTGTCGTTTTTCTATTCGGGGGGAACCCCCGAATAAAAACGCCGCTTGTGGGTACCCTAGGGTTGTCGGTACACCCATTAGGTAGATGAGATCGCCGGAATTTTGCCAGCCTTGACCGCAGATTTTGGTAATATCCTCTACGATGCCGACCATTCCAACGACGGGGGTGGGATAAATCGGGACGGGATTGCCTGCGGGATCGAAGGTTTCATTATAGAGGGAGACATTACCACCTGTGACGGGGGTATTAAATTTGGTGCAGGCTTCGGCTAAACCCATGCAGGCGTTTGCGAGTTGCCAATACCCGATCGGTTTTTCGGGGCTGCCAAAGTTGAGATTGTCGGTGACGGCGACGGGTTC
>NZ_JANLWO010000402.1:0-2987 GCF_031364565.1 Chamaesiphon sp. OTE_20_metabat_361 | reverse complement strand
GAAGAAGGTCGGATCGATCGTGGATATTCAAATTGGGAAAGGGAAAACGGCTCGTAGAGCCTATGGCTTTGACGAAATAGCCCTAGTGCCTAGCGGCAAAACATTAGATCCCAGTTTGGCAGATACTAGCTGGCAAATTGGTGATATCAAGCGCGAAATCCCGATTATTGCTAGCGCAATGGATGGGGTGGTCGATGTCCGCATGGCGGCTGAGTTATCAAAACTCGGTGCGCTCGGCGTACTCAATTTGGAAGGGATTCAAACTCGGTATGAAGATCCCAACCCTATTCTCGATCGAATTGCGGCTGTTGGGAACGATGGATTTGTATCTCTGATGCAGGAACTCTATGCTGCTCCCATCAAACCGGAATTAATTGGCGTAAGAATTGCCGAGATCAAAGCTGCTGGTGGCATTGCCGCAGTAAGTGCCACTCCCGCTGGGGCGGCTAGATTTGGTGCAGCAGTAGCCGCAGCAGGTGCAGATTTATTCTTTATTCAAGCTACTGTCGTCTCGACAGAATTTCTGGCTCCCGAAGGCATCGAACCACTCAACTTGGCTAAATTCTGCAAAGAGATGCCAATGCCTGTGGTATTGGGCAACTGTGTCACCTATGATATTACGTTGGAATTAATGCAAGCAGGCGCAGCCGCTGTCCTCGTCGGTATCGGGCCTGGAGCGGCTTGTACTTCTCGCGGGGTACTGGGAGTCGGCGTACCCCAAGCAACTGCCGTAGCTGACTGTGCAGCGGCACGAGATGAGTTTTTCAAGCAGACAGGTAAATATATTCCCGTAATTGCCGATGGTGGCTTGGTTACTGGTGGCGATATCTGTAAATGTATCGCTTGTGGTGCTGATGGGGTAATGATTGGTTCTCCCTTCGCACGGGCGGCGGAAGCTCCCGGACGCGGCTTCCACTGGGGCATGGCTACTCCTAGCCCCGTATTACCCAGAGGGACGCGGATCAAAGTCGGTACCACTGGCACCCTCGCTCAAATCCTCACGGGGCCAGCAAAATTAGATGATGGTACTCACAATCTGTTAGGTGCGCTCAAAACTAGTATGGGTACCCTCGGTGCCAAAACTATCAAGGAAATGCAACAAGTCGAGGTCGTAATTGCCCCCTCACTCCTGACTGAAGGTAAAGTCTATCAAAAGGCGCAACAGTTAGGGATGGGCAAGTAGAAATCAACAGCAGGATGACAAAGCTCAATCGCACTAGTGCAAATAAACTATGCACGCGATCGTCGGCGTAGACAAGTGACTTTAGCAATAAATATTTACCTGAAAAACCGACCACAAACTTGCTATTTCGACAAAATAGTCCCCCCCGATTTTTAGAGGGTACTGTTACAATTAAGATCGACGGAAGCTGATGTTTCCGTTCACTCCTCACACCACATCCCGCCTGAGACACTTAATTGTGTCTTGGGCGGTTCCTTTTTTTAGGGGATAGGATAGGGAATAGAGAATAGGCGAGAAAGTTTTAGGTGGTTATTAATAGCCCGATATCAGATAAAAAAGGGGGAGAACTTTCGTTCTCCCCCTTTGGTTGTAATACTATTAGCAAATAAGTATAGATTAAGATTAGGAATCGAAATTTTACTCACTATTCCATATCCCCTATCCTCTATTCCCTAATCTTTAACTGCAAAAAAGCTCAAGTGATAGGGGAAGTTTTTCCAAGGATGAGTTTGAATTTCCTTGATTACGGTCATACCTTTCCAATCTAATTCAGGAATGCTGACTTCCACTGGAGTTTTGTTGATTCTAGCTTTCTTGATGAGATTCTCAACACTTTTAGCATCGAGAGTCAGGAGTAGAGACTTATCTCCATCGTGTCCGTAAAGATTGACGGGGATATGCCCGTTGCGGCGAAGGGTATTGGGTTTACTACCAGCAACGCGTTGTTTTAATTCGACTGAGATTTCCATGATTGTTAGTAGTTATTTGATAAATTTTACGCGTTCAAACCAAGCTTAATACTTAGCAATCGATCGTTAATAATCGATCGTGAGCTACTCTCGATCGATTATTAACCATTAATTATTAACTATTAAACTGGTGTACCATCCGCTGATAATAGACCTCGTTTCGGCCCATGAATTGGGTCTTCGACGATGATCGTTTGGTCGCGGCTGGGGCCGAGGGAGACGATCGAAATCGGCACTTCCATCAAGTCAGCTAAGAACTTGAGATAGTTCAAGGCTGCTTGTGGCAGGTCTTCAAGCGATCGACATTCCGTAGTATCCTGTCTCCAACCCGGTAGGGTTTTGTAAACTGGACGACACTTGGCAAAGTCCCGAGCGGAGTTGGGGAAATCAGTAGTTTGGGTGCCGTTGATTTCATAAGCAACACAGACTTGAATTTCCTCGAACTCGTCGAGGACATCAAGCTTGGTAATTGCCATACAGTCCATCCCATTGATCCGGACAGCATAACGACCGATGACGCTATCAAACCAACCACAGCGACGTTTTCGTCCGGTAGTGGTGCCAAATTCAGCCCCACGCTCGCCCAAAATTTCACCGCTGCGATCGTCGAGTTCGGTCGGGAATGGCCCTTCACCCACACGAGTAGTGTAAGCTTTGGCAATCCCAATGACTCGATCGATCGTCGTAGGGCCGATGCCAGTACCGATACAAGCTCCCCCGGCAATCGGGTTGGAGGATGTTACATAAGGGTAGGTACCGTGATCGAGATCGAGTAATGTCCCTTGAGCGCCTTCAAATAAAATATTGCGACGGTGACGCACCGCATCATATATTTTGAGCGAAGTATTGACGATATGTGGGCGCAACCGTTCGGCATAACCCAGATATTCGGTGGTTACTTGCTCTGGATCGAGTGGCGGTAGATGATAGAGCTTTTCTAGGATCTCATTCTTTTGGGCGATCGTCCAGAGCATTTGCTCGCGGAATGAGTCAGCATCCATCAAATCTTGGATTCGCACCCCCATCCGTTCGGATTTGTCCGCATAGGTGGGGCC
>NZ_JANLWO010000391.1:0-3705 GCF_031364565.1 Chamaesiphon sp. OTE_20_metabat_361 | reverse complement strand
CAAGGATGAAACCTCGGCTAGTTGTTTAAATTAGGAAATAGAAATGTGTTAGCTAGAGATTAGACAGCTTCGACATTCTTCTCACCAGTCCGAATGCGGACGACTTGTTCGACGGGACTGACAAAGATTTTGCCATCGCCAATTTCTCCGGTGCGAGCTGCGGCGATGATCTTGTCAACTACCATGTCAACTTGAGAATCTTCGATCACAACTTCTACCTTGAGCTTTTGCAGAAATTCCACAGTATATTCCGAGCCGCGATAGCGTTCGGTTTGTCCCTTTTGTCTGCCAAATCCTCTGACTTCAGAGACAGTCATCCCGACAACACCTGCGTTGACGAGAGCGATTTTTACTTCATCCAGTTTGAACGGACGAATGATGGCGACGATCTTTTTCAATTTCAGTTACTCCTGTAATGTGTGTCTCTATACTATTTGTAGATGCACCAACCTGACTTTTTGTATCATTGTTGGACTAAGCAAACATGTAACTCTGGCTACAAAATAAAAATATGACAGTTTCTCTCGGCATAGATTTTGGCACATCTGGAGCGAGATTAGTCGCGATCGATACCGATCGTAACGTGCTGTGGTGGGGAACTAGAGAGTTATCAGATGAATTGTGGCGGGAGACACTATTTAATCTGATTCAGGCAGTTCCCGCCACGATTAAATCGCGAGTGATGAGGATTGCGATCGATGGTACTTCTTCAACGGTACTATTATGCGACGATCGCGGGCAATTAATCGGCACGCCAATTTTATATCATGACGATCGCGCTCGGGCGGTATTATCGCAATTGAGATCGATCGTCCCGAGCGGACATCTGGCGCTCAGTGCGACTTCCAGCCTTTCAAAATTATACTGGATGGCGAGTCAAGCTAATTTTCCCGACTTAAATTCTAGACAGGCGCATTATTTCCTCCACCAAGCCGACTGGCTGGCTGCTCAGCTCCACGGCAAACTGGGCATCAGCGACTATCACAATGCCCTCAAACTAGGCTACGATGTCGAATCCTTAAGTTATCCCGATTGGCTCGAAACACACCCTTATCGCCCGTTATTGCCGCAGGTGTTGGCACCGGGTACGCCGATTGGGACGGTGTTACCAGCAGTTGCGCGGGAATTGGGTTTAGCAACGGAGTGTGTGGTATGTGCGGGGACTACCGACAGTATTGCGGCGTTTATCGCTAGTGGCGTGACGACACCGGGAGTCGCTGTGACATCGTTAGGTTCGACATTAGTCATCAAATTGCTCTCACACACGCGGGTGGACGCGCCGAGCTATGGAATCTACAGTCATCGCTTGGGCGATTTGTGGCTGGTGGGTGGCGCTTCAAATACGGGTGGTGCAGTGTTGAGACACTTTTTCAGCGATACCGAATTGGCAAGCTTGAGTGCCGAAATCGATCCCGATCTTCCCAGCCAGCTCGATTATTATCCCTTACTAACTCCCGGCGATCGCTTCCCGATTAACGATCCTAATTTAGTACCGCGACTGACGCCGCAACCCGATTGTCCGGTAGAGTTCCTGCATGGTTTACTTACCGGGATTGCCAAAATCGAAGCGCGCGGCTACGAGCTATTAGCAGAACTAGGCGCGACACCGCTAACAGCTATCTACACCGCTGGCGGTGGTGCCAAAAATGCCACCTGGACAAAAATTCGGCAGCGATACCTTCCCGTCCCGATCTTCGGCTCCCAGCATCAAGAAGCCGCTTATGGCGCGGCGGTACTGACTCAAAATTTGACCCAGACATAATCGCTAACCAGCGTCCCAATTACCAGCCTGTCAGTCGCGCGGAAATTTGGCTAGAATTTGAGAACGGAGTCTGAATAAACAACAGCTCCAACTGCTCGGGATGGCATCGATTCACGATCGCACAGGCGGATATATTTAGGAAAGTGTATGATGAATGCCAATCCTCAACTCATGACAGCGGTAGAACAACTCGGCTATCGAGTAACTTGTGCAGATGTCGTTACCCATACTGGCATTCACCTCGAAGCAGCACGTTCGGGATTGCTAGCTTTGGCGAATCAAACCGGGGGACATCTCCAAGTCACCGATACGGGGGAGATCGTTTATGTTTTAGCTCCCGACTTTCGGCAAGTTTTATTACGAAAATATGTCAAACTGCGATTTCAAGCTGGACTAGCACGCGTCTGGTCGATCGGATTTTACCTGATTAAGATCTCGTTTGGGGTATTATTAATCACTTCAATTAGTGTCGTCTATCTGACGATTTTAGCGATTACCCTCGCTGCACTATTTAGTAGCGATGGCGGTGACTGCGATGGTGGTAGTTGCGTGTTAGGGATTTTTGATTGGGGTGGTAGTAACTCGCATTCGTCGAGTAGCTCTGCACCCATGACAACTAAAAATACTAGCGATCTCGCCCCGATTAGATCTAAAACCCAGCGCAAACCAATCAATTTTTTAGAAGCAGTATTTTCAGTCCTGTTTGGCGATGGCAATCCAAATGCCGATCTCGAACAGCGGCGGTGGAGTTATATTGGCAATTTGATTCATCGTCAACATGGAGTTGCGATCGGCGAACAAATTGCGCCATACTTAGACGACCTGGAACAAGGATACGTTCGAGAATATGAGAACTACATGTTACCCGTTCTCGCTAAGTTCAATGGGATTCCAGAAGTCAGTCCGACTGGGCAATTGGTATATCATTTTCCCGAGCTACAAACTACGCTTAAAGAGGTTCCTGGTAAATCTACCCGCGTACCACAATCATTACGCGAACGCAAATGGAAATTTACTAAAGCGACGCCCACTCAAAAGAGTTGGGCGATCGCCCTATTTGCTGCTAACCTAGTCGGTATCGGGATCTTGGCAATATTGCTCCAGGGGATATCGAGTAGTCTCATCGGCAGTGTGATGACGGTAATCGCTCTGTATGGAGTCGGGTTAGTTGCAATCCCCTGCGTCCGGTATTTTTGGGTTAAACATCAAGATCGACAAGTTAAAAAACGCAATCATTTTCGACAGCAGCAAGTAAAAGTGCTGCGAAAAAGTGATATAGTTCGAGATAAGTTAGAATATGCCAAGCAGTTTGCCAAACAGCATAAAATTACCGATCGAGACATTATCTACACTACTGAAGAAGATGCCTTGTCGCAAGAGTTTAAAAGATTAGAATAAATTAGCACAATCCAAGATTATAGGGTAGATGTTGCCCACAAAACATTTACAATAGCAATAATCACTTAAACTGTTTTTATCGATTATTTTCGGTACGTTATTCGATCGGTAACTTTAGCAAAGTATTAAAATTGTAGGGTGGGCGCTGCCCACAGACCATTTAGAGCCGAAGCAATAAGAGTTTAAACTGTTTAATTCGATTAGCTATGGTACGCTACGATATCGAGCCATCTCTACACTAATCGAGCGATTTTAAACACTCTCAATATCCATATTACTATGTCAAAAATTGTCTGTGGGCAGTGCCCACCCTACTGGGACGACACTACTGTCTTCTAAAAATACTGCGATCGTATTTAATCCATTCAATCCATAGGGTAGTAGCGGAGTAGAATCGTAGAAGTTGTAGTGTCGTCCCACTACGGGATATTCTAATGTTTGTGTATTGATATAAGCTGTGAAATTACTTCTCATTCCCTAGAAATTCAGGCATCGCTACCACATTTTCACTCTGACTGATACCTTCTTGCTTGAACACCTTCTTG
>NZ_JANLWO010000676.1:0-6670 GCF_031364565.1 Chamaesiphon sp. OTE_20_metabat_361 | reverse complement strand
CAATGGGATTCTGTACTTCCCCAAACTGCGCCCAGATTTGGATCTGACCAAGGGACAAGCTAAACTGTTTTGCAATCAGGTATTTGTGAGCGATCGCTGCGATGAAGTGATTCCTAAATTCTTGCTACCATTGCGAGGTGTTATCGATAGTACCGATATTCCGTTGAACGTGTCTCGGAGTGCCTTAACCAGCGATCGCACCGTTCGACGCATCTCTGATTATATCTCCAAAAAAGTCGGCGACAGGCTCAAAGAACTCTATCACGACGATCGCGAGGCTTATACCAAGGGCTGGGAAGATCTCAGCACCTTCATCAAATTTGGCTGTCTGAACGATGATAAGTTCAAAAAGCAAATCGAAGACATCATCATCTATCGCACTACCTTCACGGCTCCCCCAGCCGCGCCTGAAGGCACAGCAGAAGGCGATGATGCTTGGCAAGCTGCGACGCCGAGCTTACCCTACACAACTCTCACAGAGTACTTAGAACGCAACAAAGAGCGTCACGCTAAATCGCAGCCAGCCGCAACCGAGGGTGAAGGCGAACCGAAGTATGAAAATCGCGTGTTCTATGCCACTGATGAAGCCAGTCAAGCACCCTATGTTCAGCTTCACAAGAGTCAAGGTTTAGAAGTGCTATTTCTCGATTCATTTATCGACACCCACTTCGTCAGCTTCCTCGAGCGCGAACATAGCGACATCAAATTCTCACGCGTCGATGCCGAATTAGATAGCAGTCTGATTCAATCGGATGATACACCCGAAATCATCGATCCAAACACCAATAAAACTCGCAGCGAACAGATTCAAGAAATCTTCACCACCGCGCTCAATAAACCCCAAGTTACCATTCGTACCGAATCACTCAAAGGTGATAACACGCAATCCACACCTCCAGCAATGGTATTGTTGCCTGAATCTACCCGTCGAATGCGTGAAATGATGGCGATGATGCAGCAACAAATAGCTGAATTCCCAGAAGAACACGTTTTGGTAGTCAATACCGCGCATCCACTAATTCAAAATCTGGCAAATATCAACAAAGGATCGATCGTGGGTACGGAGGGAACTTCGCCCAATCAGGCGCTAGTTAATCTCGTCTGTCATCACATCTACGATCTAGCTTTGATGGCTCAAAAAGGGATCGATGCCGATGGGATGAATGCTTTCGTGGAACGTTCCAATCAGGTGTTAACTCAGTTAACCGAACGTTAAACACATAAAAAGCTAATGGCGGGCATTTTGCCTGCCTAGCTTTCTATCTTTATAGATTAATCTAATCTAACAATTGACGAGTTTTTTTACGTCTCGATCGCGATGTTGAATTCCCCCAAATCTCACCCTCATCTCGAAATTGCAGCACTCGATTCTCCAAGGGAGAGGCTACGCCAACGACAGCACGATCCAAACCAGTTTCTGACTGGCGATTTTGCAATCCTCTCAAACCGTGCAAATCCAAAAAGCTAAAGCCAACCTTTGAGAAAAAAGGCAAGATACAAAATAGTACGGTATCGATGTCTTGACTCACTAATCGCAGACCAGAAGAACCAACAATCCATAATAATGGGTAGCCAATCCACAATACTGTAAAGTAGGTTGTCAGCTTTTGATAGAGCCTAGCTAAATCCCTGCCTTGACTATTTGCTTTCGATCGTAACGGTACCCAAATCCCCCACAACACTATCAAGAAGGCTACCGTACCGCAAATGTACCAAAGGTATCTTATCCAGTTTTGAGCAGAAAGATCGGCAATTAACCCCGTCACGATTACTACGATCTGCGTACTCATCAAAAAGCCAATTAGAGTCCAATCTTTTTTGACAAATTGCATTGCCGTCCAAGATAATGTCAGTAGTAATAACGGCGTAGTCACCATCCAATCGATATAGCGAGCATAGTGAACGATGCGTCCGGCAACTTCGACTTTGCCTTGACCTAACGCCATTGACATGTACGCCAGTCCCGACCAAATGGGAATAAATATGGCGACTAAATATTCAGACTGAGGAACACCTTTGGGATTGCGGCTCAAAGACCAAAAATATAAAGCTCCAATAGTCATTGCAGCTACATAGATCCAATGTGAGGTTGTTTGCAAGTTCATTGAAGTTTTTCAGGTTGAGATTTTATGGCATACCTGTATCTTTAACGGCGCTCCTCGCCTGACAATTGTCAAGCTAAAATACGATCCGATTAACGATCGCGACTCCAGGAGCGAGCTGTTGAGTTAACGTTTGTGCGAGTTGTTTTTGCGTTTCAGTTTGAACGCGTCCTGTCAACACGATGCTATTGTTTTCGTCATTAGCATCCAAATCGAATGCCCGCAGAGTAGGATGATTATCTAAAGCTTCTTCGACTTGTTCGGCGGCGTCATCTACATTTGCTACTGGCGCAGTGTTCGCTGCTGAATTATTAGCTGGTGCTGTCGTCACGACTGAATCGCCAGTCGCACGCGGATCTGTTGGTGTTGGTGCTTGGTTACAAGCAGTTAGAGCCAAAAGTGCGATCGGCAGTAGTCCAATTAATTTAGTCTGCAAGCTAGAAAATAGCATGATTTTTCTTAGTTAAAATCTTAGTGATGTTAGCTATTGTTGCTATTACTAGAGTTAATTTTCATCTGTCATCAGACAGAAAGATCGACCGCTCCTGAAAATTTTGAGAAGTCTAGGATTAAACTGTTAAATGGGTAATGTAGTTTTTCAGGTGCCAAATGTCTCCAATCGCAGCCAATCGTCAACATGCGATCGTGATGGGTGGTAGTTTGGGTGGACTGCTGGCCGCTCGCGTATTGAGCAAGCATTTCGATAAAGTCACAATTGTAGAAAAAGATCGAGTCCACCAGGTGCCAGAATCTCGTCCCGGACAGCCACAAACCCAGCATTTACATGGATTACTGGCGATGGGACTTAAAATAATGACTGATTATTTTCCCGATCTCCCAGCAGAATTAGTAGCCAATGGAGCCAGCATCAATGACTTTGCACTGTCGATGCGTTGGCGTCTATATGGTGGTTATCGATCGCAATTTAAGATTGGGTTCCCGTCTACAACCATGAGCCGGGGATTGCTAGAACACTTAATCCGCGATCGGGTGTTGGCAATACCTAATCTTAAATTACTCGATCGGACGATCGTTAAATCGTTACAGACTAACCCCGATCGAGATCGAATCATTGGCATTATTGTCGAGCAACACGACAGCGCACCCCAAAGATCGCTAACTGCGGATCTGGTAGTGGATGTAACTGGACGCAGTTCCCGCTCTGGGAAATGGCTGGCGGATTTGGGCTACGAGCCACCATTTGCGAGTAAGGTACATGTTCACCTTGGCTACGCGACGCGAATTTATCGGCGCGATCCTGAAGATCCCCGCAGCCACACTTGGATTTTGAATTCACCCGCGCCGCCACAACAAACTACTTTTGGTGGTATTATCCCGATCGAGGGAGATCGCTGGATCGTCTCCGTGGGTGGTTGGCATGGAAATTGGGCACCGACTACCGAAACTGGCTTTCTAGAGTTTGTGCGGGGCTTACCGTCCCCAGATATCTATGACATTATCTCTCAATCCGAACCCCTATCGGCGATCGTGCCCTACAAGTTTCCGTTTAGTCTCCGGCGATACTACGAACGGCTGAAACGGTTTCCGTCAGGCTATCTCGTCCTCGGAGATGCCGTTTCTAGCTTTAACCCTACCTATGGGCAGGGAATGAGTGTGGCGGCATTAGAAGTAGTCGAACTCGATCGAGTCCTCACCGAAAATGTCTCCCCCACACACTTAGCGCAAACTTTTTTCCAGCGCATCGCGAAGATTATCGATATTCCCTGGCAGTTGGCAGTCGGTGAGGATTTTCGCTTTCCCCAAACAACTGGCATCAAACCGCTCGGTACAGATCTCCTCAATCTCTATGCAACATGGGTACATCGCACAACCTTGCACGATCCGGTTGTGGGTGAGACATTTCTGCAAGTGATGAATCTGATGATTCAACCGATTTGCCTGTTTCACCCTCGAATTGTCTGGCGGGTACTCCGAACGATGCTAAGGGCTTGTAACAAATCAACTTCCTGAGCAAAAAGCTCTAGTGGGTCAAACAGCTTTGATTTTTATCCCGAAATAGATTCTAATTAGAACAGTATCCTCAAGTTACTCATCATGTCTGCTGTGTCTAGAGCTTCCATCGACCGATTCTCTTCCAGAGAGGCTACGCCAACGGCAAATGAACCTTTTCTGCTAGTAGTGAGAGAGCTAGCGAGAGCATATCAAGCTTTTTCGGCCTATTCTGAGGCACATGTAAGACAATTCGATCTGACACCCGCCCAGTTCGATGTCATCGCTACACTAGGTAATACAAATGGTCTGTGCATGGGTGAGTTGGGCGAGAAAACCTTGATTACCAAAGGCACCTTGACAGGAGTGATCGACAGGTTGATCCAAAAGCAACTCGTTTGTCGTGAAACCCTACCAGAAAACCGTCGGAGCGTCCTCGTACAATTAACTCCTGAAGGTCAAGAGGTATTCGATCGAGTCTTTCCCGCCCATATCGCTCATCTAAAAGAACGCTTTGACAAACTCGACGCTTCGGAGTTAGAACTCCTGACAGTGTTGCTAGGTCGGCTTCGCCAAGCTTTTTAAACAATTTTTTCAATCTTCTTGACAAATCTCTCACTCATCAGCTAAGTTTAGATTAATAGTTCTAATTAGAATTAAACTAGCTCGAATAACTCAAGAATTCATTATGGCACAACAATCTGCTACGACAGTTACTTTAGATGCTGGAACTCACTGGATTTGCACCTGTGGCGGATCGAGTAATTTTCCTGACTGCGATGGGGGGCACAAAGGGACAGCATTTCAACCGTTGGCTCTAGAGCTTGAATCACCCAAGGTGGTAGAAATATCCGTATAAAGTCACTGCTTGTATTAAATAGTTCTAATTAGAATAGTCTTAATTCGGAGGAAAATATGAAGATTACGATTCAAGATGTTCCATCAGTTTACTCAAATCGGACACAACGGCTGTCAAAGACCACGCTCGATCCGATCGCAGCACCTTATGCCATCTTAGTTTTGCGGATTAGTCTAGGCTTATTGTTCTTGGCGCATGGATGTTTGAAGGTGTTTACATTTACCTTGCCAGGAACCGCTCAATTTTTTGAAAGTGTGGGACTACCAGGCTGGATGGCAACTCCAGTTGCGATCGCCGAACTGCTGGGTGGATTATTACTAATCAGTGGCACTTATACCCGCTGGGTTGCCTTGGGCTTATTTCCGATTTTGCTGGTAGCAACTTTCAAGGTGCATGGGGCAAATGGTTGGTTATTCACGAATAAAGGTGGCGGTTGGGAATTTCCCGCATTTTTTGCCGTTGCTTGTCTCGTGCAGTTTCTATTAGGTGATGGAGCTTATGCGATCGGTTCGAGTTGGAATCGCAAACGCGCTAATGCTCATGAATAGCTTACCCGCATTATTTATTTCTCATGGCGCACCAGATTTGCCGATTCGGGATGGAGCGGTGACGCATTTTTTGAAATCCCTACACCAACAATTTCCCAAACCGAAAGCCATCTTAGTTATTTCCGCTCACTGGAATTCTGCCGAACCGACTGTCAGTAAAGCAATCCAGCCTCAAACTATTTATGATTTTGGCGGCTTTCCAGATGCAGTTTACCAACTCAATTATCCGGCTCCTGGCGCGCCCGCACTTGCCGCTAGAGTCATCAGCCTACTAGCTCAAGCTGGAATCCCCTGTCAAACACATCCTACTCGCGGATTCGACCACGGAGCATGGACACCACTAATTTTGGCTTATCCAGATGCCGATATTCCCGTCACCCAGCTCTCAATTCAATACCATGCTGGATCTTTGCATCATTTCCAGCTCGGGCAAGCCCTCGCGCCTCTGAGAGCAGAAGGTGTGCTGATTTTAGCTAGCGGGAGTGCTACCCATAATCTGTGGGAATTCGATAGTCGCTATGATGCACCGCCACCTGACTGGGTGCGAGTTTTTGATGAATGGTTGGCAGAAAGAATTGCCGAAGGTAATTGGGAAGCTGTATTGAACTATCGCAAAATCGCTCCCTATGCCGAAAAGAATCATCCAACTGATGAACATTTACTACCTTTATTTGTAGCGTTAGGTGCAGGAGGTAATGAGGTAAAAGGGGTGAGATTGCATCATAGCTATAATTACGGATCGTTTAGCATGGCTGCTTATGCCTTTACAGGATCGGTGTAATTGACATTAATTATTTTGGAGGAAAAGATGGCGTTAGGTAAATTAATTGATGGAAAATGGACGACGGAATGGACAGAACATAATGAGCAAGGGCAATTTCAGCGAATGCCGACAGTGTTTCATAACCGGATTACTCGCGATGGTGCGAGTGGGTTCAAAGCTGAAGCTGGACGCTATCATCTGTATATTTCTTTGGGTTGTCCGTGGGCGCATCGCACGGCACTATTATGGAAGCTGAAAGGGTTGGAAAATGTCATCGGATTATCGTTGGCGGAGCCTACCGGAGGTAATCGTCGATCCGGTAATTAGCGACAACGGTTGGAAGTTTTCAGATAAACCTGAGTGTATTTCCGACACCGTAAATAGTGCCGATTACCTCTGGCAAATTTATGTCAAAGCCGATCCCAATTACACGGGGCGTGTCACAGTA
>NZ_JANLWO010000331.1:0-6853 GCF_031364565.1 Chamaesiphon sp. OTE_20_metabat_361 | reverse complement strand
CGACGTTTTTATGCGGGGGGAACCCCCGCAGATAAACGCCAAGACCGGGGCACCCCTACACGATCGATCTGTGGGGGTGCCCCTGTCTTGATGCGCTAAAGCGTCGGGAGCCCCGACGAGCGCGCATCGCTTGTGGGTACCCTGGATTTAGACTAAGCACTAGTAGATTTAGTAGCTATCTTGTAGGGTGGGCACTGCCCACTACAAGGGTTACAGAGGGATTTTAGTAAGTGTGTATGTGCAATTATTTATAAAATAGATTGTGCATGAAACCTAGACGGTGGGCAGTGCCCACCCTACGCGATATCTTATATTTAATTACGCCTATCTACTTGATTTGCTACCTCTTACCTTTGACCCACATGTACCGTCCTATTTACTTCACCTCCCCGTCGAATAAACTCATCCACAACCGCTGCGTACCAAGCGTCCCCGTACAAAATAGCAGCTTACTCAACAGCGACACCGCCAACTCATTTAACTTATCATCGTCCTTATAAATACTTACCTTCGCCCTGCGCGGATTCATCCGACTGCGAAAATGGGCGCGGAAGCGGTCTAAATACTCAGACATGCGGAAATTGTATTCCGGGGGGATTTGCTTCTCGCTGAGCTGCTGCTGGGCTTGGAGGAGCTGACGAATCGGTACCGCCAGACGACTTGCCAATCTACAACCGATCGCACTGAGCGCTTTGGCTTCTTTAAGTGTTAAAATTCTGCGCGTGTGCGCGCGTCGCATCGGATTGGTAGAGCGCATCCGCCACAAGACGATCCGATTTTTGATAATGTCTTGGAGGTTTAATTCTTTAGCAAGTTCCAAAATTTGTTCGGAACTGCTCGACTCGATCGCTTCGATCGCGAGTAAAATCAGATCGAGTTCGACTTTGGTGCGGCGCGGACAAGCATCGCCAGCGATACCTGGATTGGGGAGACTTTCAATTATCCCCAGCAGCGACTCGGACATAGGGCCATTGATCGGTAATGCAATCATAGTAAGACAATCGATCGACTAGTTTATAGATGCGGTATAAATCTTCAAAGATCTAGACCCAATTCCGGGGCAAAATTGTGGCAATTGACGTGAAAATTTTGGGTTCGATCGTCAACATCAGCATACCCGAATTTTAGACATTAACCACTCTTTAGGGGATAGGGAATAGGGAATAGGGAATAGGGATGAGGTGACTTGGAGATGAAGGGACGAGGGGACTAGGAAACTGAGAGACTGATTGTATTTACCTTTTACCTCTTACCTCTGACCTTTTACCTCCCATCTCCCATCTCCCATCTATTTGACAATTAACCCCTTACCAGAGACGATCGATCCTGAGTCCTCTCAACCCATCACCACAAAAGAATGGATCTTAAAGCTCTAATTCGGGATATTCCTGACTTTCCCAAACCGGGTATCCTCTTTCGCGATATTACTACCTTATTGCGCGATCCAGCCGGGTTAGCATACTCGATCGATACCTTAGCTGCTAAAGTTATCGATTTACAACCTCAATACATTGTCGGGATGGAGTCGCGGGGATTTATTTTTGGAGCGGCGCTGGCTTATAAATTAGGGATTGGCTTCATTCCCGTCCGCAAACCAGGGAAACTCCCCGCCGCAGTCCACAAGATCGAATACGCGCTCGAATATGGCATCGATTGCCTGGAAATCCACCGCGACGCCTTCGCACCCGGAAGTCGCATTCTGATTGTTGATGACTTAATTGCCACTGGTGGTACCGCCGCCGCGACAGCCAAATTATTACAACAGATCGGCTGCAATCTAGTCGGCTGCGCCTTTGTCATCGAATTAGACGCACTCAACGGTCGATCGCATTTACCCTCAGATATCCCCATCATCTCCCTAGTCCACTACTAAACTTCCAACTATCCCCTATTCCCTATTCCCTATCCCGGTACGGAAACCCCTAGACCGCAAACCCCAAGATTGGGCGATAATAAAAAGAATCGACATATATTGGCATAGCTATGATACCTACCGTCATCGAACAATCTGGCAGAGGCGAACGTTCCTTTGATATTTATTCGCGGCTATTGCGCGATCGAATTGTCTTCTTAGGTGGGCAAGTCACCTCCGATTTAGCCAACCTCATTGTCGCTCAACTGCTATTTTTGGAAGCAGAAGATCCCGAAAAAGATATTTATTTGTATATCAATTCTCCTGGTGGCTCAGTCTCCGCAGGAATGGGAATTTTTGATACGATGAACCAAATTCGCCCCGATGTCTCTACTGTCTGCATGGGCTTTGCGGCGAGTATGGGTGCATTCTTGCTCAGTGCTGGCGCTCATGGCAAACGGACGAGCCTCCCCAGTTCCCGGATCATGATTCACCAACCTTTAGGCGGCGCGCAGGGACAAGCAACTGATATCGCCATCCAAGCCAAGGAAATTCTCTATATCAAGGGTACACTAAACGATCTGTTGGCAAAACATACGGGACAACCGTTAGAAAAGATCCAAGAAGATACCGATCGAGATTTCTATATGTCTGCTGTCGAAGCTAAAGAATACGGCTTAATCGACGCGGTGATCGATCGACATGTCAGTGCGACAAATCCACCATTAGCTCTAGTTCAGTAATTCAAAAAGGGGTGCTAATTGGTACCCCTATCATTTGTGAGCATAGAGGAAACTCATATTGCATCGATCGATAATTGGATTTCATCAAGATTTCGAGCAGCATTGGGTAGCCGAATTAGACTGCGGACATTGCCAGCATACCCGTCACGAACCACCTTTTTTTCCGCGTCCTTGGGTAATTACAGAAATAGGACGTTCCGAGCATCTAGGACAACTCCTGAATTGCGTGTTGTGTGACAGGCAAGAGATCCCAAATGGTTATGCTCCCTATCGCCGGACACCTTTATTTACAAACGATTCGATCCCGCAGGGATTAAGATCGCGACACACCACTAAAAAAGGCGTATGGGGTACGATCCACGTCCAGTTTGGTAGTTTAAGGTATCGCATCCACGACCCATATCATAATGAAATAATCCTCAATCGCGATTCTCCGCTGGAGAGGCTACGCCAACGTCTAGGTATCGTAATACCAGAAGTAGAACATGAAGTCGAGCCGATCGATAATGTTGAATTTTTTGTAGAATTCTGGAAAAAGGTTTGAGACTAAGTTTGAGTCCAAAACTTGAAGTTCGATCGTTATTTTAAACTACAATAGTTCGATTCGACTGGATTAAGATTGTGTTGAGTTTTCTATTATCTTCACAAGTTCCTCAACTTGGTTATTTACAGTGAAGATAACGAGATTGCCAAGGAAGGCTCACATGGATACACTTCACCTCAATACATATTTACATCTAATCGAAGCCTTGTTGCAATGCGATCGAGGAGAGGAGTGGTCGTTACTACAGCAACATGAACAGCTAATCGATACCGGACTTATCGGCGTGATGGCACAAGTTAGCGAGCAACTCAACAACGAAGGGAATCTACCTGCTGCCAAGTTCCTGCACTATTGGACAGCTCAACTGACTCATTTATTACAACAAAATCTTAGCACTGAGCCAGTCACAGAAAATCGACCGCCAAACTATCATAGCCTGATTCAAACTATCCTCGAATGCGAACAAGGGGATGAAGTCGCAATCTTGAGCCAGCATCCAGATCTGATAGATGCAGGATTAGTTTATAACTATGTTAACGGTTCGATCGACCCAGCAGTTGAAATCGCCGAGTTGCAACTGCCCGATCTAGTAAGCGCACCAGCAACATCACCACAACTTAGCAGCCATCTAGAAGAGTTATTGGCAAATATTTCTAATCGGTTGGAGAAAATAGAAACATCCATCAACAAACATCAAAATCTATCGAATCCACTGTGGTACATGTCGATTTTAGAACAGGCTGATGCTCGGGGTTGGATTATTTCTAGTGAGGAAGTAGAACGGCTAATTGGCACGAAACCGCATTGTGCCCCAGACAGTAATTCTTTTGTGCGGGGATGTTGGAAATTCGAGAAAGCTGGCAAGATCGGTATGCACTCTTCTTGGCGAGTTACCAAAGATCTAACCCCGTCAATCGCTAGCGTTAGCTTACTATCAGATACAGCCTTTGCACCAGCAGCCACTAACGGGGAAAATCGAATTCCAGAGCTAGAACTCGATTTATCATCACCTTGGGCTGAAAAATAGGAAATTCATCTAGATCTCAAAGGAGGAATAATTTTATGTCTATGCAAAATGTTGCTAATTTCTTTGCAACAGTAGAGAAAGACGACTCTTTGCAAAGAAGAATTAAAATAGCTACCAATCTTAGCATGATTATCGAGATTGCAGAAGGATACGACTATCAATTTACCAGCGCAGAGTTATGGTCTTTTCTAGAAAAGATGCCTAATCGAGATTTAGCACCAGCGATCGATCCTGGCATTGGCAATCGATTACATCTTATCCCTCGATAGTAAAATGTCTTAGGTGTACTCTCAAGAGCTTGGCAATAGTAATTTATAAATTACCGTTGTCAAGCTCTTAGAGGGTGTTTGAAAAGTCTAATTGCTCCGTTCAGGGTGGGTAAATCACCCTAAATCCCCCCTTAAGAAGGCTACCGTGTATACACAAGTCGGCTGGGCTTCGTTTCTAGATCTAAATCCCCCAACCCCCTTAAAAAGGGGGCTTTAAAGTCCCCTTTTTAAGGGGGATTCTTAGGGATTTCGCTTCTAGCAAAAGATGTGTATACACCGTAGCTTGAAAAAGGGGACTTTTATCCGGTTCCCCCCTTAAAAAGGGGGGTTAGGGGGATTTATAGGGTTTACGAATGCTAATACATACTTTTTAAACACCCTCTTTAATTGCTGGTAATCGAACGGACTATTCATTACATTGAACGATCGATTCGATCGCTTTAAACTAAATCGATTTAGTGATTAACACCGAAGGCGAACCGGAAATACCCCCAAACCGATTAAACGTGGTGGGAGATAACGGAACCAAGGTAAACGCATTAACCAAGGTAATTTGAAATCTGTATCGGTGGTGGCTAAAGCTTGGGCAACGATTCGGTTTTGAACGATCGATTGAAAACCTTGAATAATCCGTGTGGGCAGTTCGCGCTGACGTTGAACTTTTGCTAAGTCTGTAACTTTGACAGCACCAGATTTGAGTGGCTGACTGAGTAGATTGGCGGCGACGACGGCATCCTGAATCGCATAATTGATGCCTACTCCAGCAATGGGAGACATCGGATGGGCAGCATCGCCAATTAATAATAAGCCCAATCGATACCATCGATCGACTCGTCCTGATTCGACAGAGAGAAAGGCGATTTGCGACCAATCTTGGAGTAGTTCGACTCGATCTGTAAGTTCTGGAGCTGTTGCCACAATTGACGATCGCAATGCTGCTAATCCCGCATGGCGAATCTGTCGATAACCATCCTTTGGGAAAATATAGGCGATTTGCCATAGTTCGCCTCGATCTACCATTGCCATCATCGCACCTTTGCCAATCCGTCCACTCAACCCAACTGGTTCGCTCGAATGACGGGGGAGTCGGAACCACAACACATCGAGCGAGGGTGTATTGCCAGCCGACACCTCCCCGATTAATTCTCGCACTTTGGAGTGCCGCCCATCTGCACCTACTGTCAGTCGAGCGCGAATTTCGTGCCAACCACCATGTCCTCGATAGCGGACACCGCGAATCGTATCGCCTTCAGTCACTAGCTCTTGGACATTCGCGCCCATTATCGCTTGAAAATTCGGATACTGCTGGGCTTGAGCAACGATAAACTCCAGAAACTGCACCTGGGGCATCACCGTAATAAATGGATATTCGGTATTTAATCCACGAAAATCAGCATGGAATGATTCACCACTGGGCGGTTGAATATTCAGCTCCGAAATCTTGGTATGGGGCAGAGCTAACAATCGATCTGCCAAACCCAATTCTGCCATAATTTCCATCGTCGAAGGGTGAATCGTATCGCCCCGAAAATCGCGATCTAAATCCCGATGAACTTCCAGCAAGATAACTTTTATCCCCTGTCGGGCTAAAAGTAGTGCTAATACAGCTCCAGCAGGGCCACCACCGACAATACAGCAGTCAGCCTGCTGGACATCCAAAATCTCTGGTGCAGCCGCTATGGGGGCGGCTAAGGTTGGATTGTTCATATGTGGACCTGCGATGTTTCCAACACAAGTTGGTGACTCAACTATGAGATTAGTCGTAAATGCTGAGAAACCTGTGAGGATTTAGATTTGAATTTCAGCTAGTCCATTCGCAGATTCTATAATATGTCGATCGCTAGAGATTCGATCGCAAGTTCGTATCTTGTCAATTTTTCGATCGCGTAAGTGAATTAAATAATTCGGCTTCGATTTCACTTTTCAGGGTAATTACGGATGCCATCTCGATCGATCTGGAGATCGATGTCGATCGAGTCCTCATCAATCAAAACTACTGATAAATACTATTTCTATCCTGATTAGCTGGAAGGGCACGCTAGAGCTATCAACCCTTTGACACAGCAGGAAAACGATCTATTCAATAATCGTGTAAATAGCTGGTGCTTGGGTATATTGCGAACTACCCATCATGATTGCATCCGCGCCTAAGCTCGATCGAAGAATCGAATCATCCTTAAAGTCTCTAACTGATACCAGAAGCCTCAAAGAACTTTTCTACGATCGATTGCATTACGATCGAGTCAGCGAAACTATTTCTACTCGCAGATTTTCGGATTCGGTGCGGGCTAGTCTGGGGGATAGCGAACCGCTACTATTGGCTAATGGTGGAGTCGGGGGACAGTTTAAGGTCATTTACACGCGGTTGAGTTCCCAACAGATCTACAAGCAGGAACAGTGGGGGATTATTGAGGCGTT
>NZ_JANLWO010000325.1:0-2319 GCF_031364565.1 Chamaesiphon sp. OTE_20_metabat_361 | reverse complement strand
CGACTAAAAATCATCGAGCAATTGCAACGACGTTCGAGACAATCGTGGGTAATAGTATTTAAAATTTCTCGTTCTCGCGCCGCGCCAGCGTAGAGCATCGGATCTTTGAGACTGTAATTTTCAATATACGCATCCGCGCCGCGATCTACTAATTTATGGACGCCCTGACGATAAGGACTCCACAGATCGTAATCATATACTTGTTCGGAATAAAACCCGATCGCGTTAAAAAATTCAAATGGTAGCGGTCGAAAAAAGATCCGAATATGCGCGTAATGCTGCGGCTCTAAAGTTGATTGGTGGTGATTGCTAAATTCACCAGCCATCCACTGCGCTAATAAAATCGAATCACTCATAAAAACTGCTAGTTTGAATTAAGCTGGTGCCAAGGAACGTAATTCGGAAGAAAAAGAAGCCGTGACGACACCCGTACCATCGCTGGTTTTGATTGTCGATACGCGAAATCTCAAATTGGGATTGACAAACCAAATTCGCTCTTCGGCGGCGGCGCGATCGTATTCGGTGATTAAGACAAATACATCATCAGCGGTGATGTGATAGCGAGCAGCAGCCGGGATAGTTTCAGCATACCCCCGATCGCGTAATAATCGACCCTGATTTGGGACATGAGGATCGGGAATTGGCACCAAGACAGTACTCCCTTTAAGCACCTCATCATTCCAGTCCGATTCTCCTTCCCAACTCATTTGGAAGGGAACTACCGCTTGACTCGGATCGATCCCATAGGATTGACAAAGTTCGATCGCTGCGGGATTGTCAGGAGTTAAAGCTACAATCTCGATCTCCGATCGCACCGCTTCAAAGTGACTAAAAATCATATGATGAGCGCTACGCTGCGACTTCCACTGCCCGATCGAACTTTCCACAAATTGAGTAATGTCCATTCGTACCCTAAATTAACGTTTTTTGGATTTGGCTGGCGGACGGCGGGATGTTGACGGGGACTTGCTGACAGCCAGATCTTTAGGCACTGGCGGCGATGGCTCGATTTCCGGCGGGACTACCGCAGCCACCGGAATATTCGCGACACTGGGCAGCGGTGCTGACAGCATCCGCACGTTTAGGACTTTGCCACCACGTTTGGTAATCGATTGCAGAGTTTTTGACAAACCTGAATAAGCAACTTTGACTGTATAGTTACTACTTCTGAGCATTGCTTGATGAGTGCTACCCGCAATATCGTTGGCGTAGCCTTCCAGAATGGAAATCGCAAATGTCCGATCGGTGTCACTACTCAAGTTAAATACAGTATTCATTTTGATAATTTTAATTTCAAAAATTGCTAAAAATCATAAATTATTAAACAAATCGATCGAGGACTAATGGCATGGAAGTTACACGATTTAGCCTCGATCGGATCTTCAGACATTCACAGTCATCGGGAGTAGCATCGATCGGTGCTATCCCCCAACTAGGGCTAAGTCATCTCAGTGATACTGACGATTTTGCCGCTGGTTCGATTGATGCGTTGAATTTGGGGTGTCATCCGATCGCCACGCACGATATATTCAGTAGTACTGACGCGACGAGGGCCAGTAAATTTGGCACCAGTGACGACGATTTTGAACATTTTCTTACTAGCATCAGCGGAACCGCCCAAACTGACTTTGGAGGCGGTCGCTTTACTGGTGCTATTGGTAGCAACTGAATATACGAGTTGAGAAGATGTCACTGCACTGCTGACTTGAGCGGGGCCGCGATCGATCGCAATCAGCCGATTGTAGGTGACTTGGCTCTTGCCATCTTCACTGAGACTGCGATTGTAAGGGACGATATTTTCCCCAAAGGCGGCTTGATACTCATCGCTGTCAATGTAAGAATCGATCTCGCTTTCATAGCCTTCAGCTACGCACCGCACGATATGTGCTGAGACTTCCGCTTTTGATTCTGGAGAACGACCCAAAAAGTGCATGAAATTCAGCTCAGTGAACCGATAAGGCGCACACTGTTGGAAGTAGCGAGTTTGATAAAATTCTGATTTACCAACTGCTCTCACAAATTCCCGCACGGAGAGGCTACCATCTGCTAGCTGTGATTCTGCGGATGTTAGGCGTTCGCTTTCCATGACGTGGGGGTTGCCCAAGACATGTTTGTATACTGCCCGAATCACTGCTTGAACGTCGTCAATAGTGCGATTGGGCCACAATTCCATCCGAGTCATGGTTGCCATAGTTTTTTGGTGCTAAATTGTTGTTATTTTGAAGATGTATACGCGGAATTAGCGGCTTTTGCCACCCAGATTTTGCCAAAAGGCAGGTTTAACTGGAGTTGTGAGGGAGTAATAATGTTTGCCATGAA
>NZ_JANLWO010000311.1:0-2989 GCF_031364565.1 Chamaesiphon sp. OTE_20_metabat_361 | reverse complement strand
ACCGATCGATATTCTCGCAAAATTAGTGAGTTGTTGTTCGAGTGGCAACCTACTTTCATCCACAAATTGACCCACTCGTCTGCCCGCCCACTCGATCGGTTTTTGAATTCGCCAACAGTATCCGTATCCTGTAGCAATCCCATTATTAAATGGCTTTCCAAATTTGATTGAATACGAGCTACTGGTTAGAGAAAGAACTTCAGTGCGATCGACCCGTCCCGAAGGTTGGCGGTAAGATCGCACATCCAAACCTAATTTATTTCAGCTAGCGACAATATTGTGATTTTTTCATACTAGAGTCAAATCGATCTATGATTTGTGAGCTGCACAGATCTACCCACCCCGCCCTACGGGCACCTCTCCTGGGAGGGGATTTATTGGCACAAATGTTGCTTTTAGCTGCTTTTGCATCGTAAATGGGCGGCGCACTGGGGCAATTTCAGCGGTTGTCGGTGTCACTGTCCAATCGTATTTTTGCAATAGTGTCGAGAGAATTATCTTCATCTCCATTTGGGCGAGTTCCACGCCGATACAAATATGCGCGCCACCACCAAAACCGATTAATGAATAAGGCTGTTTTTTATCTTCCTCGCGCGGCGGTGCAAATCTGTCGGGATCGAATAAATCTGGATCTTGGTAAATTTCTGGTAAGCGATGAGTCAGCATCGGGGAGATAAAGATAAACCAACCAGCAGGGATTAAATAACCAGCATATTCGATATCTGCTAACGCCACGCGGGCAATGAGAAAAGCTGGTGGATAAAGACGTTCGCCTTCTTTAATAACATTGGTCATGTCGGGCAATTGCCGCAGATGTGTCATTGAAATTGGTTCGTTGCCCATTACTTGCTGCTGTTCGTCGCGCAACCTTTGCCGCCATGCGGGACTATTACCCAGTTCAAATAACAACCAGCTCATCAGCGTCGATGTGGTGTCGTGTCCGGCAAAGAGAAACGCCATCACTTGGTCGATTATCTGCGTTTCGGTAAATTTATTACCATCTTCATCGATTGTATTTACCAGCAAACTCAGTACATCTGTAGACCTGTCTAAATCGCCCCGCGCGGCTCTTTCGGCAATAACTTGAAGAATATAGTCAGCAATCTTGCGACGGGCAGCTTGCCCCCTTCCGTAGCTAGTTAGGGGACTATCCCAGCGGATCACTCCAGACACACTATCAACTAGAGTATTAAACCACCCGCTCACCCGATCGACTTCTGCGGTGCTTTCGCTACCTAAGAAAATCTTTACCACAACTGTCAGCGTCAGCTTGTGCAGTTCCGCACTCAGATCGATCGTACCGCGTTCGCCCCAATCCGCCATCGCCTCAGTGACAACCGACTGAATCGTGTCAAAATAACCTGCGATCGCCTGTTGATGAAATACAGGTAAAATCAGCTTCCGATTCGTGCGATGTGCTTCGCCATCTTTGAGCAATACGCTATCTGCTGAAATCGGTTCTAATAATTTATTACCCAACCGCGATGATAGCTTGTCGGCGGCATCTTTGAATACCAGTCGATTTGCCTCTGGCCCGACTAGGCAAGCCGTTTTGCCAAAGATGAGCGATGATGATTTGAAAACATTGCCATTGGCTTGATGTTTTTGCCAATAAAATTCTTCGCGCTTGGTAAGAAAACTAATGAGTTCGCCAATAATCGGCAATCCATAGCTACCCGGCATCAGATCGGCAGACTTGAGTTTATTATTCATCGCTACAAATTTTTGCTTGGCGGACATCGATCTAGATTCGGTCAGGCTTTTATACTAACGAAAATCTCTTGCCTAATGTCGATTGGTAGGTAGCTATGTTGGTGCTGTTGGGTTTCGTGCCTCAACCCAACCTACAGACTTCCCAAAAATCCCCTCCTGGGAGGGGTGCCCAACGGGCGGGGTGGGTCGCCATCTTCGTTTGCGGAGCGTCTCTGGAAGAGAATCGAGCCAATTGACTCCAACTGCGCTAAAGTTTGCAATAACTTCAAGCGATTTCTGGTCGAGCGATCGAACTCGATCGATCGGAGATTTGTGGGTGGCGGAGATCTACCCACCCCGCCCTACGGGCACCCCTCCGAGGAGGGAATTTATTGAAACAAATGTTGCTGTTAGCTTTTTCTGGGTCATGAATGGGCGGCGCACTGGTGAAATTTCGGTGGTGGTGGGTGTTACCGTCCAATCGTACTTTTGCAACAGTGTCGAGAGAATTATTTTCATTTCCATTTGAGCGAAGTCCGCGCCGATGCAACTATGTACGCCACCGCCGAAACCAATTAACGAATATGGCTGTTTTTTATCTTCCTCTCGCGGCGGTGCAAATCTGTCGGGGTCGAATAAATCTGGATCTTGATAAATTTCTGGCAAGCGATGGGTCAGCAGTGGAAAAATGAGTATAAACCAGCCTGCGGGGATGATATAGCCAGCATATTCAATATCGGCGATCGCCATGCGACTGATGAGAAAAAGTGGTGGATAGAGACGTTCGCCTTCTTTGAGGACATTACTCATCTGCGGAAGTTGGCGAATCTGGCTCATAGCAATCGGTTCGTTCCCAACTACTTGCTGGTGTTCTGCGCGGAGTTTTTGCCGCCATTCGGGATGATTTCCCAACTCAAATAAGACCCAATCCATCAGGCTAGATGTGGTCTCATGTCCGGCAAACAAAAACAGGATCGCTTGATTGACGATCTGGGTTTCGGTGAACTTATTGCCATCCTCATCGACTGTATTCATCAATAGCCCCAACACATCCAGCGCATTAGCTGGATCGTCGCTGCGATCGATCCGTTCTCTGATTACCTGTCGAATATATTTGACAATTTTACGGCGCGCAGCTTGCCCTCTACCATGAATAGTCAGGGGAGTATCCCACTTGAAGAGGCCGTATAGACCTCCGGTTAGAGTCGTAAACCACTCGCTCACTTGCTGGATCTCTGCCGTTTTTTCGCTGCCTAAAAAAGTCTTCACCACCACAGCCAGCGTCAGCTTGCGGAGT
>NZ_JANLWO010000275.1:0-3561 GCF_031364565.1 Chamaesiphon sp. OTE_20_metabat_361 | reverse complement strand
GGCGGGTGGTGACAAATGGGATGAGTCAGTACGAGCGCAGCGGTAAGAATGCCAATAGTGGCATCGTCGTGGGCATTACACCCGAGGATTATCCCGGTAGCCCGATTGCTGGGATTGAGTTTCAGCGACGGCTAGAAGAGAAGGCATTTGCGCTCGGTGGTGGCACGTATGAGGCTCCAGGACAACTGGTAGGTGACTTTTTGGCTGCACAAGCCTCTACCCAATTAGGATCTGTCAAACCTTCATATAAACCCGGTGTTCACCTGTGCGATCTGAGTTCGAGTCTACCAGATTACGCGATCGAGGCAATTCGGGAAGCGATTCCAGCTTTTGACAAGCAGCTCGATGGTTTTGCCATGCACGACGCGGTGCTGACAGGAGTCGAAACCCGCACTTCGTCGCCGATTTGTATCAAGCGCGGGGATGACTATCAAAGCCTGAATACCAAGGGTTTATATCCCGCTGGCGAAGGGGCTGGCTATGCTGGGGGTATTCTCTCAGCAGGGGTGGATGGGATTAAGGTCGCTGAAGCTGTTGCTTTGAGTATTCAGAAACAGTTAATTTCCTAACCAGTAAACCGTCCCTCAAAATTTTCATAATTCTACTAACAGCAATAAATTCTCTTCCTCGCTCGTTATGCTAGATCGTATTACCGATCGCAATCCCAATCCTCCCATCACCTATGTCTACGCAGGATTGTGTCCCCACAGTGGCAAAATATTAAAATTACCACGTACTCATGAAGCAGAACAGATCGCCCGTAATTTGATGGTAGAAATGGCACGGGAAGAAGATATATATGCCCGCGAAGGTAAGATGTATGGGGTGTTATTGGTAGAAACAACTACAGGGGAATATTACTCGATTCAAGCTTTTTCAGGATTATTAAATGGTGAGGTGGTGGTGGGTGGGTGGGTACCGCCAATTCCGGGGCGCGATCGAGTGGCGATCTCGGAAGCTGCTACACTAGCGGATCTAGCCGCGATGAAACAAGAATTAATCGCATTAGATCGCATCCCAGCGCGAGAACACTATCGATTATTAACAGCGGAATTTGCAGCTAAATTAGAGAAATTATCGATCGAGCATCGTCAGCGCAAGGCATTTCGACAGCAACAGCGACAACAGGAATCTACTCTTAGCGGCTTGGCAGTAACAGCAGCCTTAGACGAACTCACCGCTCAAAGCCGCCAGGACGGACGCGAACGCCGTCAACTCAAACAAGCGCGCGATGCAGTTTTACAGCCGCTACAGGAGCTTTTAAACAGGACTGACGATCGAATTCGCGAACTCAAGCAACTACGCAAAATTCGATCGCGCGAACTTCAGACACAGATGCACGATGCTTATCGGTTGATGAACTTTTTGGGCACATCTAGCTCGTTGCGAGAATTGATGCCAGCAGGTATTCCGACAGGAACTGGCGATTGTTGTGCGCCGAAGTTGCTGCATTATGCCGCCAGTCAAGGGTTGAAACCGATCGCAATGGCGGAGTTTTGGTGGGGAGGTGCGGGAGACGGGGAGACGGGGGGACTGGGGGATGAGGAGACGGGGAGAAGAATTCAGGGGGAGTTTTATGGGGCTTGTGTGGAGCGGTGTCAGCCGCTGATGGGGTTCATGTTGGCGGGGTTGTCGCCGCAACCGTCAGAGTTGGATTTACCGATTATTTATGAAGATGAATATCTAATTGCTGTTGATAAACCTGCCGGACTATTATCTGTACCTGGACGGACGATCGATCTACAGGATAGCGTGCTGACTCGATTGCGGGAATTATATCCCGAAATTTATAGCGTTCATCGACTCGATCGAGATACGTCGGGGATACTATTACTCGCGCGGGATAAATTGACTTACCGACATCTGAGTCAGCAATTTGAGGCGCGACAAACGCACAAGGTTTATGAGGCGATTTTAGGTGGCAGGATTGGATTAGAAAAAGGCTCGATCGGTCTACCATTATGGGGCGATCCGCTCGATCGACCGCGCCAAAAGGTAGACTTTAGTTTGGGTAAACCTAGTTTGACAAAGTTTCAGGAAGTGGGGCAAATCGATGGCTACACGCGGATTGAGTTTATGCCTGTGACTGGTCGATCGCATCAGTTACGCGTCCATGCAGCCGATGCTCGTGGGCTCGGTGTGTGTATTTTAGGCGATCGACTCTATGGTTGTCAGGCGAATGTAGAAAGATTGCATCTCCATGCGCGAGAACTGAGTTTTATACATCCAGATACATTAGAACGAATTTCGATTCAAACTCAGTGCCCATTTTAGATCTGGCGGATGGGATCGATCGAGATAAAATACAGATATAGTGACGCTGACTAAAGTAAGAACTTGTGAAGGTGTCTAGAGAATCAATCGTTATTAGCCACTATGACACAAGCCAGAGAACCAGACGATACAGATCTAATTAGATCGCTCCGAAGACTGGATAGAAGAGTGAGTAGACTTGAAGACACTCAGGTGACTTGGAGAGAATTAAATGACTCTTTTAATCGCGTCTATGAGGAAATCGACGCACTGGAAGAAAACATGAATAGACGGTTTGACGAGCAAAGCCAGAAACAAGACGAACAAAATCGGAAAATCGATATTATCTTACGGCATATCACCGGACAGGGCAACTCTTAGCTTCAAATGCTCATATCTTACGAGATTCCCGACTTCTTCGAGAAGTCGGGAATCTCCTCCACCATCTAACCCTCCCCTTTACCCTCTACCCTCTACCCTCTATTCCCTACTCCCTATCCCCTAACTCTGCTAGAGTAAGATCTGAGAAATTTAAGTGTTGTAAACCTAGCATGGCAGAAACTCTATTTTTTAATGCCCTCCGTGCCGCGATCGATGAAGAGATGGCGCGGGATTCAGCAGTCATGGTGATGGGTGAAGATGTCGGACACTACGGCGGTTCGTACAAAGTCACCAAAGACCTCTATAAGAAGTATGGAGACATGCGGGTACTAGATACCCCGATCGCCGAAAATAGTTTTACGGGGATGGCTGTAGGGGCTGCCATGACCGGACTGCGACCGATTATTGAAGGGATGAACATGGGGTTTTTGCTCCTTGCCTTCAACCAGATTTCTAATAATGCGGGGATGTTGCGCTACACCTCTGGTGGTAATTTTACAATTCCGTTGGTAATTCGCGGCCCTGGTGGTGTGGGCAAACAACTAGGTGCCGAGCACTCCCAAAGATTAGAAGCGTACTTCCAAGCCGTACCCGGTCTGAAAATCGTGGCTTGTTCGACTCCTTACAACGCCAAAGGTCTACTCAAAGCCGCCATTCGCGATGACAACCCGGTGTTGTTTTTTGAGCATGTACTGCTCTATAACCTCAAAGAAGATCTGCCAGATACCGACTATGTCTGTGCTCTTGATAAAGCTGAAGTGGTGCGATCGGGCAAGGATGTCACAATTTTGACCTATTCTCGAATGCGCTATCACGTCTTACAAGCCGTGGCGATCTTAGAAAAAGCAGGCTACGATCCGGAAGTGATCGACTTGATCTCGCTCAAGCCACTGGATATGGAAACTATCTCGGCTTCGATCAAAAAGA
>NZ_JANLWO010000269.1:0-4529 GCF_031364565.1 Chamaesiphon sp. OTE_20_metabat_361 | reverse complement strand
GGTACCATAGTTACACCACTTTTGCGCTGTGAGCACAAAAAAAAATCGCTTAAATGTTTCCCTCGATCCGATCGAGCGTGAGAAGTTGGAAAAACTGGCTGCGGAGTCGGGGCTTTCGCTCTCGCGGACGATCGCGCAATTAATTCGTAAGGCTAAAAGTAAGCCCAAGGATGACGATCTGACAAACACCTAAAAAAACCCAGCTTCCGATTGAGAAACTGGGTGAACGCGTTATTAAAGGCTTTAAAATCTAGCTTTGAGTGAGTAGTACTTTGCTCTGCGAGCGTCCGCTAATTTTTAACTGTCGTTGTAATTGATGCGTCAGTGCGGCAAACATCGCCACTTGCGCGGTAAATGTCGCTAAGATCGTACTTCCTGCTAGCTGGAAAATCCCGATCGGCGCAAAGGGCGAAAATAGCAGTACGATGGCTGCTAAGCCAGTTGGCGATTTGACTGGAGAAAGCGCGTAGGCAACCACCACGGGTAAAATCATCACGACACTGACGATCGCGCAAATCCACAGATTGCGCTTGCGAACTTTGAGAAATAGACCTAAATGTGCGATCGCGGCGTAAATTAAAATCAGACTAGCCGCTACACAGATCCCTGCTAGCAAACGTGTTACGTGTCCGGGCGTACTAAAAGTATTGAAGTCCATCCCGCGAGTGGGAACAGTTAAAGCCAAGATCGTTACTGGTATCCACGCAACCATCGCCATCGCGACGTTAATGGCGATCGTTAGCAGGGCAGGACTTTTATCGTTACCAATCAAATCTTGAAATAGATCCCGTTGCATAAACTTCCGCCGCTGCTGAGTGTGTTCGCGACGATAGCGACTCCAATCTTGTAATGCTTGTTTGTTGGGCAATAACATCGGAATTAGTAATAATAATGCGATGAAATCAACCATCGCCAGTACGGACATTATTTGACGTGCATGGTAGTATTTTTCCGGATTTGCAAAAATGAGTGGCACTGTAAACCCGGCGATCCACAATTGGACGCAAAAATTAATGAGATAACTTTGATATTTACTAATTATAGTAGCCGTAGGGTTGAGATAGCGACGGGATAGGGTCTGCCAGATGCCATAACTAGCAACCAGACAGCAGCCAATTACAAAGATATGAAAACTAACCGCACTCCGATCGATCGCCCAACCATACCAGTAGATGTATGTATAGTCTCCCGAAAAATTTTCTTTGTTTATCGCACTTGATAAAAAGCTATTAATCGCGAAAATGGGCAGACACAGTGGGAAAGCCACAACGATGACTGTCACAATTGCCTGAATGCCGCCGAGTAAGACATATAAAACTGAGGCACTAGCTAGCAAGAACCACATTGCTCCTAGCGTTCCATACCAACTCGCTAGTAAGGGAATAGTAGCTTTGGCGCTCATTCCCATCCAGAAATGTAGCGGCAGCATCACAGATATGGCAATATATACCAGGATGGGTACGCCCGAGATTTTACCGATAAAAATTGTCTGAGCTGATTGAGGGCTAAGCCGGATAAAGTTGAGGGTGCCGCGTTTTTCTTCTTGAATTAAGTCGGCAACTAAGGTATAGACAGATCCCAAAATTAGTCCCGACGGCAAAATCCAACTCAAACAAATAAATATATCGTATTGCCACTTTTGCCAGTTGATAATGAAACCACCAGCACCATCGAGATTACATAGGCTGCTGGAATTATTATAGGGAGAGAGACTAAAATTGCAATATTTACTATAAACCTGCTGAGCTATTTTGGGAATTAGCGGCGAATTATTATCAAATAGTGGAGCCGGGAGCTGAGCATTAAAAAATAGTACCACTAGTCCCTGAAGTAATAGGCTACTCACGATTGCCAGCGCAATATTTCGGGGTGTCAACCGTTCTTTGAGTTCTCGGAATAGCTGGGGGTTGGTATCACCCACTCGATCGATTAATTTATCTAACATTATCGTTATTCACCTCTCTAGTGGTTATTGACAAAACTTTCTCGAAATAGTTGGGAATTAGTAGATCCAATCGATCGTTTTGATTATCATCATCCTCATCTCAACTAAATTATTAATTATTAATTATTAATTAATTTACGAGGCTTGTTGATGCCCTAACTTCAAGAAAATAGTTTCTAAATCTTCCTGAATACATTGAAAATTGGTAATCGGGATCTGGTTGTGAATGAGCGATCGCAACAGATCGGCGGCATCCTCTTCATTGCCCAAAAATCCGACCCTCACGCCATTAGTACCAGTTAATACTTCCATCTCTGTCACCAAGGGATTGGCTTTAAGTTCGTGTTTGAGAAGGGCTAAATCTCCGAGCGTGCCAATTAGAATTTGTTGCTGACTCAACCGTTGATAGAGATCTTCGAGCCGACAACTCTCGACCAAAAATCCTAGCTCCATAATCCCGACAGACGTACAGAGTTCGGCTAAGTCACTCAAGACATGAGATGAGATCAAAATCGTCATCCCTGCCTCTTGGAGTGTCTTAACGATCTGCCGAAATTGCATCCGGGCGATCGGATCTAATCCCGATACTGGTTCGTCTAGCAATAGTAAAATCGGCTCGTGAATAATCGTCCGCGCCAGACTCAATCGCTGCTTCATTCCCCGCGAAAGTGTGGCAATCTTACTATTGCGCTTGGTACTGAGCTGTACCAGTTCCAGCACGTCATATAATCGCCGCTGACGCCGTTCGGTAGTGAGCTTATAGAGCCGCGCAAAATAGTCGAGATAGTCCCAGACTGTCAGATCGTCATACAGGGGAAAGTCATCGGGGAGATATCCCAACAACCGTTTGAGATTGGTATTGCTGCGATCGCGTAGCAGTCGTTCGCCATTGATATAGATCTCGCCTTGAGTTGGTTCCTCAGCGGTGGCTAGCATCCGCATCAGGGTGGTCTTACCAGCACCGTTAGGGCCAATGAGTCCATAGACTTCACCTGCGGCTATCGCCAAGTCCACGCCATTTACCGCCAGATGACGATCGAACTGTTTGGTTAAACCTTCTGTCTGAATTGCTAATTCTGTGTCCATTACTCACTCACCACTATCGTGTCGATGCGATCGGCGGATTTGAAGATTGAGTTAGCAACTCAATTTTCGTATTCCATCAATTATAGATACAATCTCGCGATTAGTGATTTCGTAAAGGTGGAATGGTGTTGCTCGGTGCTAGCCTAAATAACCATCCGAAAGATGCTGGCAAATTTAGCACTTTTGCCCTGATTGGATTGCCGCGATAATTGCTAGATTGGCGGCGGGGAACTGGTACCGATGGAGATCTTCGACATTTATCCAGCGCACTTCATCGGACTCGATCGGTTGGGGAATACCACTGATATGCTGACAATGATGAGCGATCAGGGTAATCTGAAATGTTGGATAAGTATGCTCGATCGAGATCAGATGCTTCCCGACGCTAATTTCGATCGCCAATTCTTCCCGAATCTCCCGCACGATGCACTCAGGCACTGTTTCACCAGGCTCGATTTTACCGCCTGGAAACTCCCATAGTCCTCCCATCGTGCCTTCAGCCTTGCGCTTGTCGATTAAAACTTGCCCCGACGGACTCCAGATAACGCCAGCACCGATTTTTTTATGGGGGAGCGATAAATTCACGATTAGATCCTTAACATTATCTCGATCTATCATTAGCTAGACGCGATCGAATTATCAAAAAAAAGCCCGCTCGTGCGGACTTATCAATAGTTACGAAGCTAGGTACTCACCGATATCGGCTTTCCGTTTGCGGAGCTTGGCAATCGCTTCGCGCTCGATTTGACGGACGCGCTCGCGACTGATGTTGAGCAAATCGCCAATTTTCGCGAGGGTGAGGGGTTGGGTATCTTTTAACCCAAACCGGAGCGTCAGCACCTGCTGTTGTTGAGGGGTGAGTTCGGACATCATTCGCTCTAGATCTACCTGAAGAGACGAGTTGGTGACATACTCTTCTGGTGAGATCCCCGGATCTTCTAAAAGATCGCCGAGTTCGGTGTCTTGATTGTCACCCACCCGGAGGTCGAGTGATAGGGGTTGACGGGCGCGTTCTAAGTATTCTCTAACTTGCTTGGAAGATAGCTCCAACTCAGCAGCTAGCTCGTTAATCGTCGCTGCTCGTCCGTATTGTTGAGCGAGAGCGCGTTGAGCTTTTTTGATCTTGTTGAGCTTTTCGGTAATATGGATGGGTAGCCGAATAGCGCGAGCTTTTTCAGCGATGGCGCGAGTAATTGCTTGACGAATCCACCAGTAAGCATAGGTCGAAAACCGATAACCCTTACTAGGGTCAAATTTTTCGACTCCACGCTGCATTCCAATCGTCCCTTCTTGAATCAAATCTAGAAGGTCGATGTTCCGCTTGATGTATTTTTTGGCAACAGACACTACCAGTCGAAGATTAGCCTCTACCATGCGGCGTTTGGCGTTTTCTCCAGCAGAGATCGTCTTTTGCAGTTGGGTTTCGTCGATGTTGGCAGCAGTTGCCCATTCAGCCAAACTTGGCTCCCGACCGAGTTCTTCGAGTAGAGTATTCTTG
>NZ_JANLWO010000263.1:0-9965 GCF_031364565.1 Chamaesiphon sp. OTE_20_metabat_361 | reverse complement strand
CAAAGGCGACCCGAAAAAAGAACTAGAGCAATTTATCAACTTAGGCGTTGATGCCTTCTTCACCGATTTCCCTGGGACGGGTGACTTGGTACGCGACAAATTTGTTGGCACACCCGCTGTAGCCAATCTGGACGGTTCGCGCGGATTTGAAGGCATGGCAATTAGTCCTGACAAAAGCACCTTGTATCCCTTGTTAGAGGGGACGGTATTTGGCGACCCCGCTGGTTCGCTGCGGATTTATGAATTTGATGTTGCCAGCCAGAAATATAAAGGTCAACTTGGGTTCTACAAAATGGAAGCGGTCGGTAATGCGATCGGTGACATGACCGTCATTAATAATAACGAATATCTGGTCATCGAACGCGACGGCGGACAAGGCGATTTGGCTAAATTCAAGAAGGTCTACAAAGTAGATTTATCGAAGAAAGATGCTAACGGCAATGTTGCCAAGGAAGAAGTCGCCGACTTGTTGAATATTCCCGATCCACAGGATTTGAATAAAGACGGTAGCACTACCTACCGGATGCCATTTGTAACGATCGAGAATCTTCTACTCATCGATGCCAATACCATCTTAGTCGCCAACGACAACAACTATCCCTTCTCGATCGGTCGTCCACCGGGCATCGACAACACCGAAATCGTCCAGATTACCCTCAACAAACCCTTGAACATCGACCCCCGCGTCGGTTTGAGTGCCGCCCCAGTTCCCGCACCAACCTTGGTTTCGGGCACATCAGGTAACGACACCCTCCTCGCAGGTGTAACCCCAGGATTTAGCGGTTTCAATACCAGCGTCTTTGCGGGTTCCGGTAACGATACTGTAGACGTACCCATCGGCGGTGTCAATACTGGTTTCAACCGAATCGATGCAGGTAGCGGTGCCGATACCATTTATGTCGGCAATAACGATCGCGTGTTTGGCAGTGCTGGCGACGATATTTTCGAGGCGAACGATGCCAAAGATTACCGAATTTCTGGCGGTGATGGTAACGATACCCTCTTCCTAGGCACCAACGGTCGCGCTTTAGGTGGCAATGGTACCGACAAATTTTTTGTCGGTGCTGGCGGCGGTAATGTCCTCTCTGGCGGTGCTAGTGCCGACCAATTCTGGATTTATAACGGCGAAGCTCCAGCAAGTGCGAATACAATTGTTGATTACCAAATCGGCACCGATGTATTGGGGATTACTGGCGGAGTTAAATTTACCGACTTGATTCGGACTGGTAATAATATCGCCATCGGCGGTAACACGATCGCAACCCTAACGGGAGTTGAGACTAATACTCTCACCGCCGCTAACTTTGCGTTTATTTAATTTGACTCGAATCGCAAATTGAAAAATCGGCATAACTCACTTAGAAATTGATGAGTTATGCCGATTTTTTAGATAGCTATCGATCGCGAGATTCGGTTAAATTAGTATTAGAGCTATTAATCAGTAACACTTGAATAAATCCCTATGACTGCCATCACGATTGACACAACTGGACGCTTGGAAATCTCCCTAGAAATCCGCCAACAACTGGGAATAACAATCGCCCAATCTCTCAGCCTGGAAGTTGTTAACGGCTGTATCATCCTCCAACCGATCGGACAAGAACCCCAGATTCGTCGTCAAGGTACTGCATTAGTCGTAGAAACATCCCCACTTGGCAACCTCGATTCTTTTTATTCGTCTTAGTACAGTTATTGCCGCAAAAGTTCAGCAGCCAACATAAATCAAGCTCGATCGATACTTTGAGGTCGATCGTTTAAACACTAATTTCCTGACGTTAAATAGGAAGCAAATACCAGATGCAAGCCCTAGAAACCCAACCATTATTATTAGATGTTCGCAGCATTACTCTCCGCGTCACTCATGAAGAGTTTGAGAAACTATGCCAAGACAATCCAGAGCGATCGTTTGAATTGACAGCCAGCGGAGAACTAATCGTTATGCCCCCAGTCGGTGGAGAAAGTGGAAGCTACGAATCAGAACTAGGGATCGACTTAGGCAATTGGAATCGTCAAACCAGGCTAGGTAAGACTTTTAGCTCTTCCACCGTTTTTGTCTTACCCAATGGTGCCCAACGTTCTCCAGATGCCGCTTGGGTGGAGTTATCTCGATGGGAAGCTTTGACCCCAGAGCAGCGCAAGAAATTTCCACCCTTGGCACCAGATTTTGTCATAGAGCTGCGCTCGGCAACCGACAGACTGTCGCCATTGCGAGAAAAAATGGAAGAGTACAAAGCGAATGGAGTGCGGCTGGGCTTACTCATCGTTGGCGGAGCCTCTCTGAAAGAGAATCCTCAAAATAGACAAGTAGAAATCTATCGCCCCGGACGCGAACCAGAAAGCCTAACATCGCCAACTTCAATCGACTGTAGTGAAGTCATGCCCGATTTTATCCTCAGCCTGAGTGAAATCTGGTAATTTCACAGTTTGCATCAGCGGTTCGCTATCCACCTAGCTGCTGTAACTGTTGCATCAGCCAATTAGCGGCTGCCGTATTCGTTTCCGTCGCCAGCCGTTCTAATGTTTGCTCTACCAACTCGATTGATAATCCCGTCAACACGTTAGAAACTCGAATTGATTCGTAGGCACCCTGAGCATTCAAACCAAAAGCAAACAAGCGCATTCCTTTGACATCGACAACCCAATATTCAGCAATGCCCAAGCTCGCATAAATTTGTTTTTGCTCGTCGAGATCGATATCGAGACTAGTATCGGCAATTTCCCCTACTAAATCGGGCAATCGATGACGACTCAGATCGATGCGGCGGGATTCGCCAGTTTGCCATTTAGGAATATTCTCGCCTTTATACAGTACCAAATCCGGCGCGCTTGCCTGCTGAGTTTCGGCTCGTTCGATCGAGCAGCCACCAAAAGATTCGATCGCTGGTTCTGGGTGCAAAAATGCCCAAATAAAGAAAATGCCCGTAAACAAGTCAGCAAAGCGAGCGTGGTTGATACCTATATTGCCCATATCGATTCGCAACCATCCGTTGTTAAATGAGATTTTGTGCCACTCCAAACGATCGCTATCTCTGGCATCGAGATAGTCTTGCCAAGTAGCGTCGGCTCTTTGACTGATGGTCGCAGCTTGAGTAGATCTGTCTAGGGAGATAGTCACAATCGAATGCCTCGCGATGGTAATTCATTTATATTAGCTCGATCGCGATCGTTCGATCGGCTCCTTCGCGCATACAGTCACAGAAGTTGGTAATCTTGCCACCTTGGTTCTCATCATAAGCTGCTGAAATAGTTGCTCTAAAACCAGATTTTATAGAGCGTTCTATTAAATTTGACTCGATTAAGTTGAGTTCCCACCACGGTTCTGCATTATCAAAATATTAATGTAAGTTTAAGCTTGAATTAAAGAGTTGGACTTAGACAAGTAATTTAAACTAGACGCGATCGTTTTGGCACAGCATCCATTGACGATTAACAGTTTACTAGAGGCTTGACCGATCGATATACCAAATCTGCTTTTGTTCGAGTTCCTCATTTTGACAATAGACTATGAATACAGTTAGTGGCACGAATATTCGCTTCGCTCAGTTTAATGCTTCTTTAAATCGTAACGCTGACGGTCAACTAATTAACGATCTATCAAATCCTGCAATTTCCGATACTAGAGCGATCGGATCTGCTGACAATCCCAATCGTAATCAAGAACTCCGCATTCAACAAGCCAAAAATGCAGCGGAAATTATTCAGCGCAATAATCCCGATGTATTGCTAATTAATGAGTTTGATTTTAATACCGCCAATCCAAATAAAGCGGTCGAACTATTTATCAATAATTTTCTCAAAATCGGACAGAATGGTACTAGTCCGGTAGATTATAAATATTTTTATATCGCGCCGAGCAATACTGGGATTCCATCAGGATTAGACCTCAATAATAATGGTAGCATCGTTACTACGCTCACCGATGGGATTGGCGATAATGGCTACGGTGACGACTCATTTGGATTTGGTAACTTCCCAGGTCAATTTGGGATGGTGGTGCTGTCAAAGTACGAAATCGATACGGCAAATGTAAGGACTTTTCAGAATTTTCTCTGGAAAGATATTCCAGGTGGCTTACTCACCAACGATCCGACGATCGATAATCCCGCTACGCCAGTTAATGAAAACCTCAAGGGTTTCTACTCACCAGCAGAAATTGAAAAATTGCGGTTATCTTCTAAGAGCCATTGGGACGTACCGATTAAAGTTAATAACGAAATAGTTCATGCCCTCGTCAGCCACCCCACGCCGCCTGTTTTTGATGGCACTGAAGACCGGAATGGTAAGCGGAATGCTGATGAAATTCGCTTTTGGGCGGATTATGTTTCGCCAGGGCAAGGTGGCTATATTTACGACGATAAAGGTGGCAAAGGGGGGATTGCTGGCGGTTCGAGTTTCGTAATTATGGGCGACCAAAATGCCGATCCGCGCGATGGTGATAGCTATAACAATGCCGTCTCGCAGTTATTACGCAACCCCAATATTAATACCAATTCGATTCCGACTAGTGCGGGCGGAGTGCAACAGTCGGCACTTCAGGGGTTAATTAATAACACTCAAACTGGAAATCCGGCTTTCGATACGGCGGATTTTGCCGATAATGGTACTAATCCTGGTAACTTGCGGACGGATTATGTGCTGCCTTCAGCCGATCTGAAAATTAATAATAGTGGCGTATTTTGGCCGTTAAATACCGATCCGACGTTTGCACCCGTGGGTGTATTTAATCCGGCTTTACCTGGTGGTTTTGCGACTTCGGATCATCGGTTGGTGTTTGCTGATGTCCAAGTCGGGGTTACGCCGAGCGGTAAATCGTTGGCGAGTGCGGGTTTTGTCGGTCAAAAGATTTTACCGACTGGATTTATCCCGACAGGTGCGGCGGGGAAAATTAATGGGGTGGATGTGCCGCTGGGTGGCTTGTCGGGCGTAACTTACGATGCTGCGAAAAACCAGTATTATGCAATTTCTGACGATCGATCTTCGGATGCACGGTTCTATACTTTTACGCTCAATCCGTTTACTAGCGATGTAACTTTTACTAATGTCGTCCAACTCAAGGATGCCAGCGGTAAACCGTTCGCGCTCAATAGTCTCGACCCCGAAGGAATTGCCTTAACGTCAAATGGTACCGTCTTTATTTCCTCTGAAGGTGAAGCCAATCCCGCCGTCGGGCGCGTTTCCAATCCATTTATCAAAGAGTTTTCCCTGACTACCGGACAAGAAATTCGATCGCTAGTCGTACCGCCTAAATTCTTACCCAAAGTCACCGATACCAATGGCAATGGCATCGTCGATACTCCCGATACCCAAACCGCTGGAGTGCGAAACAATCTCGCCTTCGAGAGTCTGACAATTTCACCCGACAAAAAAACGCTCTACACCGCCACCGAAAACGCTTTATTCCAAGATGGCGATCGAACTACAGTGACGACTGGCAGCCGATCGCGGATTATTCAGTATAATCTAGTCACCGGACAACCAGAGAAGGAATATCTCTATAATACCGACGCAGTTGCTAAGGCACCAAATCCCGCCACTGGTGCTGCTGATAGTGGTTTGGTCGATTTGCTCGCGATCGACGATCGCGGCACCTTCTTGGCTCTAGAACGATCGTTTGCGGTGGGACAAGGCAACACGATTAAGGTCTATGAAGTCACGATTCAAGGAGCGACGGATATTAGTACGATCGATGCTCTCGGTACTCTGAGTGCGTCTCAGTTACAGGCGATCGCTCCCGTCCAAAAACGGTTAATCTTGGATCTAGACTCGCTGAAGCTGCCTAATAGCGACGGCAATCATCCCATGGGGACGGATAATATCGAAGGCTTGGCATTTGGGCCGAAACTAGCCGACGGTCGCCAGTCGATCGTGCTAGTCAGCGATAATAACTTCAGTGCGACCCAGTTTACCCAGATTATTACTTTGGGTGCTGACTTGGTGCCCACCGCCACGCCGACTGTCGAAACTCGTCCCGCGCTCATAGATAATAGTGCGCTACCCTTCAGTCAGCGGGCGGATGCTGATGACCCAGCGGTGTATGTCAATGCGACTGACTCAGCGAAAAGCTTGGTAGTTACGAGCGTTAAAAATGGCGGCTTGCGGGTTTACGATTTATCCGGCAATCTGATTCAGACGATTAATCCCAGCAGTCCCGACGTGCGTTACAACAATGTGGACTTGCAATATGGCTTCACATTAGGCGGACAAAAAATCGATATCGCCGTCGCTAGCGATCGTAATAACGATAAACTAGCGATCTTCAAGATAAATCCTGCTGGTACGGGTGGTAATTATCTAGAAAATATCACCGACACCAGCGCAGCGACAATCTTCCAAGCCGCGCCTTTTACCGCCCCATTCTCGGCATCGGCGACTAGTGCATATGGTTTGGCTCTCTACCGCAGTCCCATCAGCAACGATTACTACGCCTTCACCAGCCGCCGTCAAACTGGTGATGTCGCTCAACTGAAATTAGTCGATAAAGGTAACGGCAAAATCGGGTACGAACTAGTCCGTAACTTCACGGTTCCATCCCCGACAGCAGCAGCTCTTTCCCCTCAAACTGAAGGCATCGTCGCCGATCAGGAAACCGGATTATTATACATCGGTCAAGAAGATGTCGGCATCTGGAAATATAATACCGAACCCACTGGCGGTAAATTTGGCACCTTAATCGAGCAAGTCAAACCGATTGAAAAAGTCACAGCCAATGGCGGTAAAAATCTTACCCAAGATGTCGAAGGCTTGACCATTTACTATGGGAAAAATGGGACGGGTTATTTACTGGCTTCCAGTCAAGGCGATAATACTTTTGCGGCTTACACTCGCGAAGGTAATAATGATTTTATCGGACGGTTTGGCGTTGGGAGTAACGGCTCGATCGATAGCGTCCAAGAATCTGACGGTGCGGAAGTAATTAACTTACCATTGGGTGCGAATTTCCCGAATGGATTATTCATCACCCAAGATGGTAGTAACGATCCTGCTACCATTGTCGCTGGCGAGAATATCAGCTCCAACTTCAAATTCGTACCGTTTGAAAATATTGCTAATACCTTCGCCACACCGCTAAAAATCGATACCACTAGCTACAATCCGCGCAATCCCGTAGCACGGTTGGGTGCAGTCGAGTCAGCTTTCCCCAATGGTGTAGCCAGCGGCGATACCACTCAGAACTCTACAGTATTGTGGACGCGATCGAATGTTCCTGGTAAAGTCACCTTTGAATACTCTACCAAGGCTGATTTTAGTTCGATCGCAGGTACCCAAACCGCTACTGCCACCAACCCCTCCAAACCAGTCAAAGTCGATGTCACTGGCTTGAGTGCAAATACTAGCTACTTCTACCGCGTCACTGATGTCAACGGCACCAAAACCGCTGGTAAATTCAGCACGGCGGCGGCTGTCGGTCAACAGACAGGCTTGAAATTCGGCGTATCCGGCGACTGGCGCGGCGAACTCGCACCTTATCCAGCAATTAGTAATGCCGACACCGCCAACCTCAAATTCTTTGTCGAACTCGGCGATACCATTTACGGTGATGTAGCTTCTCCGGCTGTCAAAAACCCCGACAGTACCGAAAAATCTCAAGCTACTACCTTGGCAGAATACCGCGCCAAAAATGCGGAAGTTTATAGCAGTCGCTTCGGTCAAAATACTTGGGGCGACTTACGTGCATCTACTTCCATCTTAGCAACCATCGACGACCATGAAGTCACCAACGACTTCGCAGGTGGTGAGAGTTTGGCGACTGCTACTGCTGCCGAGCAAGCTTTATACGGTGCCAAGACGGGTTTAATCAACGACTCGCCCCTGTATGAAAACGGCCTCCAAGCCTTCCAAGAATTCAACCCGATTCGCGACCTCACCTACAACACCCCCGGCGATGCCCGTACCGACGGCGAACGCAAACTCTATCGTGCCAACACCTTCGGTAACGATGCCGCCACCTTCGTCCTCGATGCCCGCTCCTTCCGCGATAAAGAGCTGCCCGATGTCACCAACCTCGCCGACCAAGCCCAAGTCGGTAAATTCCTCGTCGATTCCTTCAATCCCACACGGACGATGCTGGGCAAACAACAGGTAGACGACCTCAAACGGGATCTGCTCCAATCCCAGCAAGATGGCGTGACCTGGAAATTTATTATGGTACCAGAACCGATCCAAAATATCGGCGTATTGGCAGCCGCCGATCGATTTGAAGGTTATGCTGCCGAGCGGACGGAAATCCTCAAATATGTCAACGACAACAAAATCGAGAACGTCGTCTTCGTCGCCGCCGACATCCACGGTACCTTAGTCAATAACCTGACTTACCAAAATGCCCCAGGTCAAGCCCAAATCGCCACCAGTGCCTTTGAAATCACCACGGGTTCTGTCGCGTATTCCCAGCCTTTCGGGCAGACTGTAGCGCAATTAGGCGCGGCTCTGGGCGTAATTACACCTCAGCAGCAAGCATTGTACGACTCACTCCCAACCGCAGGTAAGGACACCTTCATCAAAGGTGTCGTCGATAACGGACTGCAACCATTAGGTTACGATCCGCTCGGCTTAGACAAAAACCTGTCCCAAGCCAATGGCTTAATTAATGCCAAGCTCCTGCAAGGCGATTATGTCGCCACCCATGTCTACGGCTGGACGGAGTTTAATATCGACAAACAAACTCAAAAACTTACCGTCACCACTTACGGGGTCGATTCCTACACCCGCGCCGAACTCGAAGCCAACCCCGACGCAATTACCAGCCGTCAGCCCAAGATCGTCAGTCAATTTGAAGTCACCCCTAATAATGTCGCTCCGACTCTGGTTGCGGGTACTGCGGGAGCCGATAATCTCATTGCTGGCATCACCCCCGGATTCGACGGTTTCAACGATAACGTTTTTACGGGTTCCGGTAACGACAGCGTAGATGTCCCGATTTCTGGTGCTAATGGTGGCAACAACCGCGTCGATCTCGGTAGTGGTGCCGATACCATTTTCGTAGCTAATGGCGATCGCATTTTCGGCAGTGCTGGCGACGATATTTTCGAGGCTACCGATGCCAAAGACTATCGGATCTCCGCTGGTGCTGGTAACGATACCCTGTTCCTCGGTGCCAACGGTCGCGGTTTAGGTGGCGACGGTAACGACAAGTTTTTTGTCGGAACTGGCGGCGGTAACTTCCTCTCCGGTGGGGCTGGTGCCGACCAGTTCTGGATTTATAACGGCGAAACTCCGGCAAGTGCGAATACAATTGTCGATTATCAAATTGGCACTGATGTTCTGGGTTTTACTGGCGGTGTTAAATTTACTGACTTGACTCGGACTGGTAATAATATCGCACTCGGCGGTAACACGATCGCGACCTTAACTGGAATTGAGACGACTACTCTCACCGCAGCTAACTTTGCGTTCATCTAATTCCAATTACACAATCGGCACAACTCATCTTCTTGACGAGTTGTGCCGATTTTTTTAGAGGTTCGATCTTCAGGATCGAATCAATCACTTAGTTGCCAAACATATTTATCAGTACGATCGAGATAGCCCGCCATCGATCGAACTAGCACAAAAATACCACAAACGTCCCAAAACTCTTTATCCTAGAGGGTAGGTGAACTCCCTTTCTTCAATCGCTTATGATTCCTCTGCAACTGTCACTCAAAAACTTTCTCAGTTACAGTGAAGCCAGTTTGGACTTTACGGGGCTGCATACCGCTTGTATCTGCGGTGCCAATGGTGCGGGTAAGTCATCCCTATTAGAGGGGATTACCTGGGCGATTTGGGGGGAATGTCGGGCGGTGAGTGAGGATGATGCGATCTCTAATGGGGCGATGGATGTCCGGGTAGATTTTACGTTTGGGATGCACGGCGAAACTTGTCGGATCATTCGGACGCGTCAGCGGGATGGAAATGGGGCGTTGGAGTTTCAGATCCAGACGAGTGGGGGGCAATTTCGGACGCTGACGCAGAAGGGGATTCGTTCGACG